>NZ_LR732470.1 GCF_902506425.1 Novosphingobium sp. 9U
ATCAGGAACAGGCGCCGTCCCTGTTCGCGCGGTTCTGCGGCCGCGCCGCCAAGCACCTCGCAAGCGGCATCGGCTACGCGCTCACCCTGAACGAGCCCAATCTCATCGGCATGTTGCCGATGCTGCTTCCCAAGGACAGTGGCGCGCGGCTGCTCGCCGAGGACAAGCTGATGTCGCAAGCCGTCGCCAAGTCGATGAACGTGCCTCTGTACCTGTCGGGCAACGGGCTGTTCCTGCCTGACGCAGCCGTCGTTCAAGCAAATCTGATTGCCGGACACAAGGCCGCGCGCGAGGCGATGAAAGCCGCGCGTCCGGACCTGCCGGTCGGTGTCAGCCTCGCGATGAACGACGACCAGGCCGTGGGTGCCGCCAGCATGCGCGACAGCATTCGCGCACGGCTCTATGATCCCTGGCTAGAGGCCGCGCGTGCCGACGATTTCATCGGCGTCCAGAACTATTGGCGCGCGGTGTGGGACGCGAGCCATCGCCTGCCCGCGCCACCGGGGGTCGTGACCGACGAGAACGGGTCGGAGCTTTACGCACCGTCTCTAGCGAACGCGGCCCGCTACGCCCATTCGAAGTGCGGAGTTCCGGTGGTCGTCACCGAGCATGGTTGCAACGTCCTCGACGATGCGAAGCGCGCGAAGTTCATCCCTGCTGCCCTTGCCGAATTGCGCAAGGCCATGGACGAGGGCCTGCCGGTGCGCGGCTACACGCACTGGTCGCTGATCGACAACTACGAGTGGTTCTTCGGTTACAAGCCGCGCTACGGCCTCCACTCGCTCGACCGGACGACATTCGCCCGCACGCCAAAGCCGAGCGCAGCGGTGCTGGGCGACATCGCCCGTCGCAACTCGCTCTAGAAGGACTCCGTCGATGGCGTTCGCCCACACTCCTGACGCGTCGATAACGGACGCCGCGCCTTCGGCCGTGGAAGAGTTGAAGCGCGGCTGGCGCCCGCTCGTCGCCTGCTCCATTGGGATCGGGCTGGGCCTGTCGCCGATACCCGCCTATACCGCCGGCATATTTGCTTCGGCGCTCGAGCAGGATATCGGCTGGCCGCGCAGCCAGATACTGGTCACGCTGACCTTCATACCCGTCGCACTCATCAGCCTTGGCGCGATCGTCGGCCGCTTGGCCGACCGGATCGGCGCGCGCAAGGTGGCAATCTGCTCGACGATCGGCCTCAGCCTTTCCTTCGTTCTCTTGGCGACGATAAGCCGCACGATCGGGCACTTCTACGCGGCCTGGGGGTGCCTTGCGGTGGTTTCTCTCGGCACGCTGCCAACCACTTATGCGCGGGTGATAACCGGCTGGTTCGACAGGGCGCGCGGCCTTGCGCTGGGCATTGCGCTGGCCGGCACCGGAGTGACCGGCGTGCTCGCGCCGTTCTACCTGAACTGGGTGATCGGCGCCTATGGGTGGCGTGTCGGCTATCTCGCCTACGGCGCGCTTCCGCTGGTCATTGCATTGCCTGTCCTGATCGCATGGCTCAAGGAACCTGAGCGCGCCAGCCAGGCTGCGCGGGCGTCGGAAGCGGCGGGAGCGTCCGTTCGTGCCGCTCTTCACGACTATCGGTTCTGGGCACTCGCACTTGCCGCCCTGGGCCTCGCTGCCGGGACCTCGGGATTGATGCCCAACCTCGTTCCGCTGCTGAGCGAGCACGGCATCTCGAAGCAGTCCGCGACGACCGTGATGGCGGCGATGGCGATCAGCGTCACCGGAGGGCGCCTGCTGTCGGGTGTTCTGCTCGACCGCCTGCGCGCGCCGTTTGTCGCGCTCATCGTTGTCACGCCAGCCGTACTCGCTCTTGCTGCCCTGGCGCAGCCTGGTATCGAACTGACGACGGGCATCGCCTGCGGCGTGACGATCGGCCTAGTGGCCGGCGCCGAGTTCGACCTCGTCGCTTATCTCATCGGCCGGTACTTTGGCCGCCGACATTTCAGCGAGCTCTATTCGATCCAGTATGCCATTTTTGGGCTCGGCGCCGGCTTTGCGCCGGCTGTGTACGGCGGGCTGCGCGACCGCATGGGAAGCTACGACATGACCATCGTGACTTCGGCGGTTCTGTTCGTCTGCTCGATCGCCGCCTTCTTCACACTAGGCCGCTATCCCGCGCACGGGGATGCCATTTTCGCGGAGTGACCTGATCCGCACTCAGTTTGAGCGCCCACGCAGCGCGGCGCCCGACCTTCGCCGGCTGACCGTGTCAAGACCAGGCAAAAACACAGTCAGGGTCCAGTAAATTTGCTTGAGCGAGCAGCGCACAGGCAAACTTTTTTGCTTTGTCGGCCTGCCTTTTTCGGGGACGGAATGTCTGATGTTTGTTGCTCGAACATTAACTGCGCAGTCGTTTGTGCCACTTTGGTTGCTTGTTAGCCAATCCTCTAACGCTTCGAAGGAAGAAGCGACATGAACAGATCCGGATTTCTTCTGAGCGCTGCCGCGATCGTGATCGGGTCGCGGCCTCCTCGCCCGACGTGATCGACAATGGTGGTATCGTCGTCACCGCGCACCGCCGCGAGGAGCGCCTCGTCGACATGCCAATCGCCATCTCGACCTCCTCAAGCGTGGCGATCACCGATCGCGGCTGAGCAGCGTCAGCTCGGTCGCGCAGCAGAGGCCCCGGTTCTAGTTCGACCGCGTCGCCACGGCTGGCGACGTTCGTCCGAGCCCGCGCGGTATCGCGCTGATCGGAGGGCGCTCAAACGTCACGATCATCGTCGACGGCATCGACGTCGTGGGTTTCAGCCTCAACATCGCGATTAGCGGCGGCAGTTTGCCGACCTCTACAACGCTCATGATCCTCGAACGCGTCGCGGTGGTGATGGCGCCGCAGACGGTCTATTACGGTCACAGCGCCTTTGCGGCCGGCCACCACCTCAAGCGCGTCTTTATCTGGCACGTCATGGCAGCGTCGGCCGAACACGATCACCAGTTCGGTATCATAGTCGAAGCATTCATCGGCCTTCATCGGCAGGTGGATGACGCCGCCGTTCATTGTTGCACTTGCTGGTTAATGGCAGGGCGGTGGGGTGGGTGTGCCCGTCTCCTCGGCATGTTCGCGGCAGTTGAAACCCACGCAGATGATCTTTTCCGGCTGCATGACGAGCGGCGCGAAAGAAACGTGCTCCGTCGGATGATGGCGGCGGCCCCGGGATCGATTTCGACAGCGGCGAGCAGATCAGCCAGTTCGGCAGCTCGTCGGTTCTTGAGCAGATCGTCCAGGTCATGGGGCGCGGGCATGGCCGTCCGCTCGCCTGCCGCCACGATACATCGATGATGTGCCCGACACGGCGCGTGCGCATGCCGGGCAGCACCGCTTTCATCATCGCGACCGGGCCGAACACATTCGCCGCACGTTGGCGCTGGAGGTGGTCCGTTGAGGACTCCTTTAACGCGCCTTCGTGGCCATAGCCGGCATTGTTGACGAGCACGTGATTCGCCGCCCGCGCGCACCCCGCGCAGGCGGTCACGGCCGAGACCACGGAGCGTTACGCCAGCTCCCCCGTCCCGCTCTCCGGCATTGAGCGCGGCTCTCGCCATTCAGTTGCGGTCATGCGGTTCTCGGCCACTGGCTGCGAAGTGGAACTGGCACCCATCCCCCGCCCCGTCGCCTTCCTGAACGTCGACCCGGCCAAAATGGCCGGCGCAGTCGCCGCGATCGAAGCGCTGAAAACGAACGCAGAAGGGCCACCCGAACGCTGACCGTTCATCGACATCGCCGTGCTCGTGGGCGGACCCGAACCGCAGAGCGGGATATCGGCAAACAGTTTCAGGAACACCGCATCGAGCAGGATGGGCTCATCTGCACCGGTCAGCCCGGTCATCGCGAAGATTCCCGGGCCGGCGAGCGTTTCGGCCTTGCAAACGACCTGGAAATCGTCCGCCATGTTGGCGAGGTTGCTGCGCAGGATCGTGAGAGTACGCATCAGTCGTCCTCGCCGGCAGTTTCGGTCTGCACGAGCATCGCGGAGTAGGGCCCGGCGAGGTCCTCGGGCGGAGCCTCGCCAGCATACTCGCGACAGAACAGCGCCGCGAAGACTTAGCGCGGACCGGGCTCGGCAAGGTCGGTGCCCGAGCGCGGGCCGCCGCCTGTGTTCGCTGCCTGGGTGCGCAAGGTGGCAATTTGCACGAGGCGCAGCGACTTGTCCTCGAGCGTCACAAGGATACGGGCCTGCAGGTGCGCCCCACGCGCATCGGGCGATGGGGGCACTGAGGAAGCGGGCATCAGCGCACGCGAATGCCGCTCGGTTCTGCGTCGCGGCGCAGGGGAGGACCATGCCGAGGACGATTTCGGGATGCCCGGCGGCACCTACCGTCCACTGGAGCGTGCGGCGCGCGCGCACTAAGGCAAACGGCTGACTGCAGGGCCATAACCATGCTTTCGACCGCCTCGACACCGGCGAGCCCATGGGCGGGACTCACGCCGAGCGCCATCGGCACCGTCATCGGCCTTTCCGCCAAGCAGTTCACCCGCGCCGTGCTGCTGGCGCATGGCGACTTCGAGGCTTTCATACGCGTCTATGCCAACGACCGGGCGGCACTGCTGGAGCAGCTAACCGGCTCGCAGGTCTACACCCCCCTCGGCTGCGCTGCCTACGAGAAAGCCCGCGTGATGCGCGTAAGGCTCAGCGTTCTCCCCCAGCGCATCGCCGCCCAGCACGGGCTCGATGACGAGAGCCGCGCCGAAGCGAAGCTGCCCCGGCCGCAGCGCGAACCGATCACAACTCGGCACAGGCCGCATTGGAAGCACTGCAGTGCGGGGCCCTCCGTCTCCAGCACGGCCGCGACCTCGCTGCCGAAGTGAGCCGGGCGCAGCAGGTCGCCGATGTGGCGCTGGCCACACTCCACAAAATACTCCCTGATGCAAATTCCAGTCCTGGCATTCAGGGCAATGTCCTTGACGATCTGAAGTCTCGCGACTCGGATCTAAGCTGCAGAAACCAGGCAAAAAACCGCTCTGGGATGCGCCCATCAGTTATGAAATATTTGATATTGGTTGCGGGGGTAGGATTTGAACCTACGACCTTCAGGTTATGAGCCTGACGAGCTACCGGGCTGCTCCACCCCGCGTCACCATGTTGGGCTGGTTGGGCCAGCCCGGTAGGAGTTGTTTGTTGTCCATCTCGACTTTGTCGATCTGGACGGCGGGCTGCTCCACCCCGCTTGCGCCTGTGGGCGTTTGAGGCCCTGTGGCAGCGTTGTTTGTCCTTGCGCTTGGGCTTGGACGCGGGGGATGCTGCGGCCCCGCTGGAAACACGAAGAGGGCCTGTGAGGGCCCTCTTTGAGGGCCTGCCCTCGTGAGGGTTGGCCCTTTGTCATGTGAATGGGTTTTTGTGATCCTTACGAAAGCGCGCCGGCTTCAATGCCTGGCGACGTCCTACTCTTCCAACGCTTGAGCGTTAGTACCATTGGCGCTGTCAGGTTTCACGGCCGAGTTCGAGATGGGATCGGGTGG
>NZ_LR732471.1 GCF_902506425.1 Novosphingobium sp. 9U
CAACAAACAACTCCTACCGGGCTGGCCCAACCAGCCCAACATGGTGACGCGGGGTGGAGCAGCCCGGTAGCTCGTCAGGCTCATAACCTGAAGGTCGTAGGTTCAAATCCTACCCCCGCAACCAATACCATCAAACGAAACAACAGCTTAGATATCGGCGCGACGCCACGCGGCGGCTCAAGGCGTCTAGCACAACGCTAACACAATTGTGCTTGTACGTGATCCATGAGACAAATGTGCCCATGCTCCACAGATGCATCGGCGGTTTGTCATGCAAAGGCACGAGATCTTAGGCGGTAAGGTCCAGGTTTACAGGCGCATAGACGCCGGCAACGGGCATTGCTCTGCGTCGGTCGGTGGCAAGCAGCGCCGAGCCACAACGAAGACCGACAGCCTATCTCTTGCAAAGCAAGTCGCCGAAGACTGGTTTCTTGGGTTGAGGGGCAAGCTGCACGCTGGGATCTTGAAGACGGAGAAGACCTTCCGGGAGGCAGCGACCCAGTTCCTGCGTGAGTATGAGATCATCACCGAAGGGCAACGCAGCAAGCGTTGGACCGAGGGGCATGGCATCAGGCTCAGAGTCCATCTCCTGCCGTTCCTGGGCGACCTCGGCCTGTCCGAGATCACGCCAGGCAAGGTCCAGGAGTACCGGGTCCACCGGATGTCGCCGCGCGGCGTGGCCAACCCACATTCGAAAAGCAACAGACCGGTTTCGGACAAGGCGCCTGCCTGGAAGACCCTTCACAACGAAATCGTGACCCTGCGCCTGGTGCTCCGCACGGCAGTGAGCCATGGTTGGCTCTCGCACCTCCCCGACATCTCCAGTCCATACAGAGCATCGAACAAGGTGGAGCATCGGCCGTGGTTCAGCCCGGCCGAGTACAAGCAGCTCTACAAGGCGACCGGAGCCTACGCCAAGGAGCCGTTCCATGCGCACTTCCGCTGGAATGCTGAGCAGGTGCACGACTATGTTCTGTTCATGGCCAACACCGGCTTGCGGCCGGACGAAGCTTCCAATCTCGAGCATCGCGACGTTGAGGTCGTCATCGACGATGAGACGGGTCAGCAAATCTTGGAGATCGAGGTGCGTGGCAAGCGCGGCGTGGGTTTCTGCAAGTCTATGCCTAACGCCGTGCGCCCCTATGAGCGACTGCTCAGCCGGCCCAAGCCTGTGCGCGGTGAGAGCCGCCGCGATGGGCAGCGCCGTCGCAGGGTAGGGATCGTCGAAGCACCGGCAGCGCCTGCAGCGGAGCTGCCCAAACCCATCGACAAGGTCTTCCCGGGCAACCACCTGAGGCTATTCAATGGGGTGCTCGATCGCGCGGAGCTCAAGTTTGATCGCGACGGTAAGGCGCGAACGGCGTACTCGCTGCGGCACACGTACATCTGCTTGAGGCTGATGGAGGGCGCGGATGTCTACGCTGTTGCGCGCAACTGTCGCACCAGCGTCGAGATGATCCAGAAGCATTATGCGGCCCACATCAAGAACATGATCAGTGCCGCTTCGGTTAACGTGCGAAAAACCAGGCCGAAGCGCCGGCAAAGAAGCGCTCCTGTCCAGTTCGAAGATGACGATTTGGTTGAGGCTTGATCTCTCAGTGTGCCGCCTGCCGGCGCGCTTGCGCATCCCTTGCGGGTGCGCTTCGGAGCAGCGCCCTTGCGGCGCTGGTCCGTGCACGAACCTGCCTCCATGCAGCCCGACATGCTTTCAAAAGGATCTCGAGCTCAGACTTTGTTCGTAGTGGACGCGCATCACGGAACACAAGTTAGTGCGTCGGCCTGGTGCGGCCTGGTGCGGCCTGGTGGATAGCGGAATGGCCGCTTTCGGGTGGGCAGGGCGGTAAGCTGCCGCTTGTCGTCTAATCGCGTCGGTTGCAAGAGGGCTTTGGAGATGCCGTTGCCGGGAGCATGGTCGTCTTCGCGGTCGGCATATGCCGCCGCATGATGGAGCTTCGCGGGCGATCCTTCCAAG
>NZ_LR732472.1 GCF_902506425.1 Novosphingobium sp. 9U
ATGTCTCGTTGGGTATACCTCGGCGCGATAACCACCAGGATGCGTACGGAGTCTCATACCATTGCGATTCTGACCCATTTGAGATATTCTCAAATATGTAGATCAGGTGAGACAAGGCGTTGATATGAAGATCGGGTACGCACGCGTTTCGACAACGGACCAGTCCCTTGCCATCCAGCGTGCGGCTCTACTCGCAGCCGGAGTGCAGGAAGATCACCTCTTCGAGGAGCGGGTCTCGGGTCGTACGGCCGATGATCGTCCAGAACTCCAGCGCTGCATCGCTTTCGCGAGGAGTGGAGATCAGCTTTTCGTAACAAAACTTGATCGATTTTCTAGGTCGGTACGTGATCTCCACAATCTGCTTGCAGAACTGGATGCCAAGGGCGTGGGCTTTCGATGCCTGGATCAGGCCATCGACACCACGTCATCTAGTGGCCGCCTGACTCTTGGAATCTTGTCAAGTGTGGCTGAATTTGAACTCGCGATTCGAGCCGAGCGCCAAAGAGAAGGGATTGCGGCCGCGAAAGCCCGCAACACGTACAAGGCGAGGCGGTCCACCATTGACCTCGATCGGGTGCGCGATCTCTCTGCCCGTATGAAGCCGAAGGAGGCCGCTGCGGTCATGGGAGTCAGTAGGGCGTCGATCTATAGGGCGCTGGCCGCGATCAGGCAGGAAGCCGCCTGACGCTACTCCTCTACGCAGCCAAGGGTGAATGGCGTCCGGAGGATTGTCACGTCGTACGTTTGAGTAGGCGAGCCCGAGCTTCCTCGAATTCCGCAGCAGTCACGACACCCTCGTCACGCAGCTTGCTCCATTTGGCCAACTCGTCCGCCACGGAAAAGCTGCTCAAGCCACTGCGTCCAATGATCGGAGATGGCCTAAGCTTCTCTTTCAAAGCTGTGGTGCCTTGGGATGCGATCTTCGCGACCTTGTCGGCGGCAGCATCACCGCTGGCGTTCATCTTTCGTACGAAGCGAGCCCATGGCAGGAGCGAAATCAAGAACAAGGCTCCAAGCGCGATGGCCCAGCCTATGGCGAGGTCCCGCTTTTCCTCCTCCAGGCTGTTGTTGTACTCTGTCGCTGACCGGCGGTCATCGTACCATTTGAGCGCGGTTCCGTAGTCGGCCTCATGGCGCGTCTCCGGGGCTTGACCTTGGCGTTCGAGAACTTCCACGACGCCTGAAGGAGGACGGTAGCCGCGCTCGACCAGATCAGCGAACTGAGGATCGTTGTTCGGGTGTGCAATCGTATCTAGCGAGACGATGCCTCCGTTGAACATGATCGCAGCGAATGCGGCTCCTGCCGTAGCCAAACCCAGCAGGGCTCTGAAAACCGTCAACATCGCATGAACTCCCCGTGGAGCACGTTAGTCGCCGTCACCTCGGTGCACAACTATCGCCGCCACAGCCACATCGCGGCTGTCATGTGGATCGGCTGAGCGGCGTGTGTGTCCCTTGGCGATGATCAAGACGGACGTGACCGTCGTTTAAGCTTGACCACAACCTCTTTGGAACACGATCATCCTCGCACGCAGCATGCCCAATGGCAGGTAAGTGGAGCGACCGATGTACAAGAGCGCGTCGAACTTCATGCAAGCAGCGGGTCGTCGAGCCGCTGAAAACAGCCAGGCCTCGCGGGTACGCGCCTACCAGCCACGTACCCGCGCCGAGACGCGCAAGTGGTGGTATTCCGTCATCGAGCATCATTACAGAACCAACACGAGTGCCCGCGATCACTACGGCAAGCGCTACCCAGCTTGGCTTGAACAAGAAGTGCAGAGCTTTGGGGCGGAACGCTGGTTGGCGTACTGGGGGAAGAAGACTGGTAAGCCGAAGCGGGTGAAATCAGAGGCCACAACCGCTCCGCAAGCCAAGGATGATGGGGTGTTGAAAAGTGCGGCCAAGAAGCGTCGAGAAGAGCAAGGCCGTCGGCACTATGAAGCTCTCATCCTCGAACGGCGCTCTCAGGTATCTCCCTTGGCATCGGCTCTCCACGAGGCCTTAAGGTGCAAACCGGATAGCTGATGAACACGTGATGCCCGTCACTGCGCCGGAAGCCCGCTGGCCTGCCGAAAAGTTGCGGCATCTTCGTGATATTGAAATCCGAACCGCACGATATCTTGCGCCAGGCGGTCCATCCGCCTGGCTCGGATACCATGACGACGAAACCATAAAGCAAGCTCGTCGGCGATGTACTCGGGGCAGTCACCATCCTGGAGGGGGATCGTGACGTCATCCACGATTACAAGATCGCGGTGTTGGCGTGGCAGGCCTCTCAGCCAGGCGGGTAGAGATGGTTTCGTCATCAGCTATTTATCGGACCACCAGCCCGACGCATGACGGCGCTTGAAGATCACAAGGCATCGGCACGAGGTGAGCTACTTCTTGTATCGGCCATTCTTGCCCCGGCCCACACGGTCGCCATTACGCTCCTTTCGAAATGCACCTTTGGGTCCGTAGCGCCCCTTATGGCGGTAGCGCTCTTTGGCTCCACCACTATCGCTGCCACCCAACAACCCTGCGACGAAATCAAAGAATCCCACGATTGCCTCGCTGACAGTAAAAAGTTTTCTTTAGCTAATAAGAAGATAGCATCCAAATGCCGCCTTGCGGTGAGTGGAGGCATTTTAGAGACGAACTGTTCACCTTCGTGAAAGGTGCGATTCGGCATACATAGTCTCGTGATCAAGACCAGTGTGGTGCCGGTCGAAAATCACGAAAACTTCAACGCTTGTAGGAGCTTGTGTTATGATCAAGAATGCCATCCTCGCAGCCGCTGCCCTCGCTTCGGCTGCTTTCGCCCCTCAGGCCGCTCAGGCCGCGACCACCACCATTCCCGCCCACAGCACCAAGCTGATCGAGATCGCCGCCAACCGTTCCTTCGTGATCCACGCGCGCGGCTTCGACGACACCGATCTCGACTTCCGGGTCATCAGCCCGGTTGGCCGCACCGTGCACGTAGATGTGGATGGGACCAGCTACACGGACGCCTACATCGACGCGGACTCCGCTGGTACCTATCGCTTCTACGTCCAGAACGTCGGCGATGAAGCCAACGCGGTCAACTACACGGTCGAGTACATCGATTGAGAACGGCCATTCAGGCCTCATCAATCGCACCTCGATAGGGCGGGAAGAGCAAGCCTCTTCCCGCCTTTTGGCGTTAGACCGGGGTCGAACATCGCATGTCCAAGCTGGTCAGCTAGCTAAAGGATGTTCGAGCGGGACCTACATCCTGCCACCACCCCCCGGTCTGATCGGCCGCTCTCAGTCGCAGTCCACACCACCATGTCAATTCGGTCGAGCACATCGCCGACACAGAGCGGGCAGCCGCATGCCTCATCCTTGTGACGTTGATCATCAGCCGCCACCGTGAAAACGCTCACGGCCTTCGGCTAGAGCTTCCAAGGCTTGATTGTACCATCGCAAGCTCGTCTTCTTGGATGATGTAACCTCCTCCCAACACCAATCACGCGGCCCTGGAAAGGTGTCCGTGATCCGCCACCTGTACTCCCCAACTGGCGGATTATAGCCCTTGTCTTGCCCCTTCGAGAGCGCCGTGTAGGTGGCAAGATCGAGATACTCCTCGTCCACCTCTTGTACGATAATGCTGTCAACCTTGCGCTGAAGTGGCTTCCACAAGGGCGAGCGGGGAGACATCGCCTTGAGGAAGTCGGCCAATGTCCCGCGCATCAGACCATACCGCGCCTCGTCCAGATCGAGATAACGGAAGGGCTCGCTGGTATTATTCTCGACCACAAGGAAATGTCGCGAGCCGAAGCTGAACACGAAACCGACCAGTACCTTGAGGTAGAAGACCGTGCCCGAGGCCCTGCTTTTGCAAACCGCAAGATCGGCTGTGCGGCCATCTCGGAAGAATGCTCCTTGCGTGTATGCCCAAGTCGAGCGCCCCGCGTTTCGGCCACTCCTGAGGAACAACACGGCCACGGCTCGTACACGCGGGACGGTAATTTCCTTGCCGTCCTCGCGCACCACGCTGCGGCGGTCGTCGAGCAGGTAGATATTAGCGCTCACGTCACCCCCGATGCCCATCGTCGCCTGGATCGTAGCCACACATCATCGGCGTACATGGTACAATCCGCCTTCTGCCCGACGATAGATGCAAACGCACCGCCGACCGCCCCGACCATGAACTTACCCGTCCACCGACACCGCCACCATCATGGAGACCAGCATGATCAACCGCATCCAGAGGGCCGACGCAGCGGGTGAGCCTCATACTGATTGGGAGGACGATCAGGCGGCCATCACTGCACAGTCGGATGAATTCGAAGCTCTCATCGAGACGATCCATGACGCCCATGCCGCCGGAACCCCGATCAGCGCTATCCGGGCTCAGCTAGCCCCGATCCTTGCCCAAGATGCTGGTCCTCTTCTGGGCATCACATCCGCCAGCACTGAAAAGGCAGAAGAAAACTCAACCGCACCCGAGGTTGCCGACGGCGACCCCCGGCGCAATCCTCTTCTGGGCACCA
>NZ_LR732473.1 GCF_902506425.1 Novosphingobium sp. 9U
CAGGACGCTGCGCCGCCTCGCAGATCGCTTCAGCATCGATCGCGTCGTTCTTGTGCCGCTTCACAAACGGCTTCACGTAAGCGGGCGGGATTAGCCGTACGGTATAGCCCATCTCCAGCAGCTGGCGCGCCCAGTGATGCGCCCCGCCGCACGCCTCCAGCGTAATCATGCATCGAGGCTGTCCGGCGAAGAAGTCGAGGAGCTTGCCCCGGGTCAGCTTCCTGCTGAACAGCATCGCACCGCGCTCGTCAGCCGCCTGCACGTGAAAAACACTCTTGGCGTTATCCGGACCGATTGTGGTAACATTCGACACGAACGCCTGCCTTAGTGGTGATGAACACCTCCACCATGGCACAGCGATGTCCTCGGGAGGCGTCCACGCCATCAGCAATGGGGGCACCTACCCCACGATGATCGTAGGAGAGGCGGTCCCATAGCAAACGTTTGAAGCCCCGCATTGCCCCTGGCTCGACGTACAACGTCTGATTCTATCTTTGGCGTTGGTCGGATTACGATGGCACCGTTGCGGTCAAGGTCACCTGAGCAGCAAAACGTCAGCCTTGGGAACTGCCGTCAGAGTTGCGGATTCATCATGGTGCGGACAACAAGCGGATTGACTTGAGAATGGCTGACGACACATCAAAGCGTGGTAACGAAGATCGTCGCAAAGTCGCCGCGGGCGAGGAATACGAGGTCGCTTACTTCGCTCGCAAGCACGGCATTGAGCACGAGCAAGCGCTGGCTCTCATCGAAGAGATCGGAAACGATCGAGAGAAATTGGACCAGGCAGCTGCCCGACTGAAGACGGCCTGACAAACAACCATTGGAGCGTGGAGTCGTGCAGGAGTTCGCCGCTTCGACCATCGCGACGTGGAAGAGCGGACCTCTGCAGCTTTGGCAGGGCAAGGTTTCGCCTGCATGAGCCCACCAGAGCCAAATGGTTCGATCGATCCCGCTCTCGCGCGCCTGATCGTTGAATCCTCTACCGACTTCGCGATCTATACGACCGACCGCAACGGCCTGGTGACAAGTTGGAACCCGGGCGCTGAGAAGCTGATCGTGCGACCTGCGCAAGATGCTCTGGGCATGGACTCGCGTAGCATCTTCACCCCTGAGGATCGGACAGCAGGCGTTCCCGACAATGAGATGGCACGCGCCCTCAAAGAGGGCCGCTCAGTCAACGAACGGTGGCACATCCGCGCCGACGGATCCCGCTTCTGGGCCTCGGGTCTGCTGATGCCACTGCGCGATGGGGAAGGCGCGGAACCGCACGGCTTTGTAAAGATCATGCGCGATCGGACTGTCGAGCGCGAAGCCGATCGCCGCTTCAGCGCCATGACGGCTGCGTTGCCGGGCTTTGTTTTCGTAACTGATGCCGATGGCAGCAACGTCGAGACGAATGAGCAGTATCAGGTCTACACCGGGCGGTCTGCTGCCGAACTGACCGGCGATGGTTGGTACCTTTCGCTTCATCCAGACGACCGGGAGCGTGCGACCGATAATTGGTCAAGAGCTGTGCAAACGGGCAAGATCTACGAAGCAAGCTACCGGTTTCGCCGCCACGACCATGTCTATCGCAGCTTTGCCTGCCGTGCGGTGCCAGAACGCGACTCCGAGGGTCGCATACTGCGCTGGCTTGGCACGTGCCTCGACGTTGAGAACGAAGCACGCGCGCGTGCGGCGCTGGAAGATCTCAATCGCACGCTCGAGCATCGAGCCACGCAAAGCGACGCCGACTTGGCAACTGCAATCGAGACTTTGCGCATCGAAGTGGCCGAGCGCCAGCGGACGGAGGACGCACTGCGCCAGGCGCAGAAAATGGAGGCAGTGGGTCAACTCACAGGCGGCGTCGCGCACGACTTCAACAATCTGCTCACAGTCATTCGCTCCTCAATCGATCTATTGCGCCGCGCGGATCTCTCGGATGAGCGCCGCGCGCGGTACATGGACGCGATATCCGAGACAGTAGACCGTGCAGCAGGTGTGACACGCCAGCTTCTCGCCTTTGCTCGTCGGCAGCCGCTGCAGCCGGAGAAGTTCGATCCGGCTGCGCGACTGAAAGAGATGGCATCGATGCTCACCAGCACACTCGGTGCGCGTGTCGCTCTCACCGTCGAGACGGACGGTAACGCCTGTCTGATCCAGGCCGACCCTAATCAGTTCGACACTGCGGTACTCAACCTCGTTATCAATGCGCGCGATGCCATGAACGGAGAGGGGGCGCTCACCTTGCGTGTGGAGCAGGTCGAGAGTCTTCCGGCGCGACGCGGCCACCTGGCGAACTCGGGCCGCTATACCGCAATCTCGGTCACGGACTCGGGGACAGGCATCCCCGCCGACCAGCGCGACCGTATCTTCGAGCCGTTCTTCACAACCAAGGACGTCGGGAAGGGCACGGGGCTTGGACTGAGCCAGGTCATCGGTTTTGCCAAGCAGTCGGGCGGGGACGTGACGCTTGCCAGTGTCCTTGGCGAAGGGACCACGTTCACATTTTATCTGCCGCGCGTGACCGGAGTGCAACGACACCACCCGGAGCCGGTTGGGCTGATCGAGCAACGGCAGGGTGGTCGCGGATCGATCCTCCTCGTCGAGGACAACGAGACTGTGGGCCAGTTCGCCGAACAGTTGCTGGAGGACCTCGGCTATGAGACCTGTTGGGCACCGAACGCACATGCCGCGCTCGATCTCATCTGCGAAGCACCGGGCCGCTTTGACCTGGTCTTCTCGGATGTGGTGATGCCTGGTATGAGCGGCATCGATCTCGCTCGTCGCCTGCGCGAAGGCCACCCGAACATCCCGGTCGTGCTCGCCAGCGGGTATAGCGACATCCTAGCGGCCGAAGGCACGCATGGCTTTCCGTTGCTGCACAAGCCATACTCAGTCGACACGCTTTCCAGCGCCATCAGCAAAGCGCTAGGTCGGTGAACGCGAGTAAAACTGTTCAGTCGTAAGATCATTCTCCTAACGCGGCTAGGTCGCTGCTTGCTATTGTTTCCCTGCTCCCAGATTAGATCCGCTGGTACGAGATCGTCCGCCAAGGCCACGTGGGCCAACGCTCAGCACAGCGTCTGAAATCTTGTAGGTTGAACGGCACCAAGCATCCGGTGCGTGGCGACAACGACGCTTGCGCTATCGGCAGGGCGGATGGTGATAAGTTCGTCCCAGGTGATGCCGAGGTCACGCGGCTGCTTTCGACCAGTCCTGTGCAATTTGCCTTCGAGGCGCTCGATTTGTCAGCATCGCCCTCGAACTGCTCGGCCCCAATCACGGCGGCTCGCACCGACGCTCCGGCCCCTGATTGGAAGCGCTCAGTGCATCAGTTCGGGCAACCGCCCTTGCGCCTTTTCGGCTGTCGAGCCCGGCGCTCAGACGCCGACGTTCGGCAACGATTAATGAGTGGCAACTTGTGGAAGCACCCGAGGGCTGCTGAATGACAGTTGTGGGTTAAGGCCAAACCGCGGGGAGCAGCATGCCTGCGCCGGTCATGAAAGCACGGCGGCTCACTCCTACAATCCCGCGCAGCGGCTTGTGACCAGCCGGTCCTTCTGCCCCCTTATCCATTCGACTTCCGCTGGCTCGCTCGCTAAGATTCGGATCATGGGTAGCGTGCACAAATTTCAGCGTCCGCCGAAGAACGAGCAACAGTTCAAGGGCTATCGGCCGAACCCGCCAAGTGGAGCGAGGCGGGGGAAGTTGGCGCGTCGGCAGCTGCGGGGGTGGCAGAAGACTTCAATCGCCTGGTCGGCGCTTGTGCTCTTTGCTGTCGGACTGTGGGTAATAGGCAAGTTACTGTAGCGCCAGTCGCCGC
This sequence comes from Novosphingobium sp. 9U, assembly GCF_902506425.1. Classification (NCBI taxonomy): domain Bacteria; kingdom Pseudomonadati; phylum Pseudomonadota; class Alphaproteobacteria; order Sphingomonadales; family Sphingomonadaceae; genus Novosphingobium; species Novosphingobium sp. 9U. The sequence goes on from NZ_LR732473.1 coordinate 3,809, forward strand.
TCGCGCTGGCTTGCAGGCATCCAGAACACACGATCTCTCCCGTTCAGTGCTCGTTGCATGCCGCCTCCAATCTGCTCGGCAAAGCTGCATGAAACGGTAGCTTGTGGGAAGCGCGTCGTCGCCGCAGAATGGCGGCTTGTGGGTCCTCGCAGTTGCGGCGGGGAGGGCGGCGGCCACCCTCCCTGCTTCTAGAGCAAGTTCTGCTGCGAGGCACTTACCGTAGCTTAGCTGGCGGGTACGAGTTCAAGCGCTGCGGTGTTGGTGCCGGTCTTCGCATACCAAGCATTGCTATGGTCAGCCTCTCTCCGCATCTCGGCGATCTTCTGCCGAGCTCCACTCTCGGAGTTGGCGAAAAGCATGCGAACGACGTACTTCTGGTCATGCCTGAGACCGAGCGGCAATGGATGAAGGGAGGCGATGCGCCTTACCGCCCGGATTGTTGCGAAGTCGTACTCGCGATTGCCAGAGGACTTCAGAAGCTTCACGTCAGCTGGAGCGCCGCTCTCGCTGCAGTTGAATTTGACCGCGACAATGCCTTGGCTGGGACCCAGTGATCCGAGATCATCCCGAACTCGCAAGCCTTTGTTGAGATCGGTGATCACCCGAGCTGACCAGTTCGCCAGCGAAGGGGACGTCTGCATAGCAGCACCAGATAAAGGTGCTTCGGCATGAGCGGCATAAGCACAGATGAAGAAAGCCGCAGCGCCGGCGGCTTCAAGATTTCGCTTCATTTCGACTATCTCCCGTTCTCTGAGCGAGCGGCCCGTTGGCCGTGTTCACGCTTTGCGCCGATGCGGCGTTATGGGAGAGGATGAGGAACTGACGGATTGCCGATGTTTCGCCGATCTTTCCAAGCTTGAGGGCATGCGCTGTCTCAAGCGGTAGCTTCGGTCATGCGATACGTACCGAAAAACGCTGATGTGCTGGCCGGTAATCTCGACCGCGAACATACAGGTGACTAAGCTAATCGCCGCGTGGGGGAGAGAGTCGGGAGCTGGCCGTGCGACGAATTGAGCTCGCGAAGGAGCCCGAATTCGAGATGGGTGGCGTTGCCGTCGTACCAGCCTATCGTCAGCTTACGGCAAGCGATGGCGGGCAAGTAGTGGTCGAGCATCGTGTCATGCAGGTGCTCATTGCCTTGGCAGATGCTGCTGGCGCGATTGTCACGCGCGATGAGCTTATCAAATCGTGCTGGGATGGCCGCATCGTGGGTGATGATGCGATCAACCGCGTGATCAGCCGTTTACGCCGAACTGCACAGGAGCTTGGCGGTGACGTGTTTCGGGTCGAGACCATTAACAAGGTTGGGTACCGGCTCGTCCTGATTGGAGAACCCACGGCCAGCGATGCCGAGAAGCAAGCTGACGCTTCGCGGGATGCCGCATCGCTCGCTCGATTGCCTACTGCAGCGCCGATCGAAGATGAAACGGCAGCGGCTACGCTGACCGCATCAGCGGCACCGGCGAGCCGGATCAACGCTCGCAGGATTGTATCCTTGTTCCGTCGACCGCCAGGGATCACGGTCGCAATCTCAACGCTGTTGATATTGGCGGCCGGGCTCTGGCTTTGGTTCCCCCATGAGCCGGGATCGGGACATAGCATGACAGTGCGCCTGGCAGGATATCTGCTCTCGTCCACCGATCTGCCAGCGACCATTCAGGAGTCAACGAACGCTGAAGTAGCGGCGCCTTCAACGATGATGGTGTTATCGGCATTTCGACTGTTCGCAAGGTGCTGCCCTCGGCCACGCCGGCGTATTCTCTGGGCGGAGTAATCTACAAGAACAGTAACTCCATTCGCGTGGTCAGCCAGTTGACCAACGATCGCTCGGGTGTGGTTCTATGGTCGGACAGCGCCAACTACCCTGCGAGCCAAATTTCGAGGGTTCCGCACAAGGTGGCGATCGACGTCGCCGTCGTAATACGCTGCGGTCTCTCCGGCGCTGCAACCTACCGGGAAGCGCTGCCGGACGAAGCACTCAGCAACTACATGCGATACTGCCAGGAGTATTGGTCCTATGGCGGAAGCAAGACCTTGCACTTTGCGCGCCGAGTTGTCGCTTCGGTTCCGGATTTCTCGTGGGGATGGTCTGCCGTTGGTAACGGCTATGTTCAGTCCTTGCACGATGAAGGTGACAGCCGCCGAGCCGAAGCGCTCCGGAAGGCAGGACGCCAGGCGGAAGACAAGGCTCTGGCGCTGGACCCCAGAAATGGCGAGGCCTTGGCGCACAAGGCGTATCTGATCGACTCGCGAGATTGGCTGGGGCAGGAGGCCTTGTTTAGAAGCGCCATCGCGGTCAAGCCGCTCGATTGCGGTTGCGAGCATTACGGCTACGGTTTGAAGCTGCAAAGCGTGGGCCGACTGGCTGCAGCAGTTGCCCAGTTTCGTGCCGCCACGGACATGCTGGCGCTTTGGCCGGACTCGCAACTCGCATTGGCGAACGCCCTTGTAGCCACGGGTCAAGACGACCAGGCCAAGCCAAGCTTCCAAGCAGCCATTGATCTCAGCAAGGATCCCCATTTTGAACAATGGCTTGCGGTGAGCGAGGGAATGGAAACTGGCGAGTACGCCTCAGCCATGATTGCGCTTGATAGTCCGGACCTGCAGGTGTCCAAACCGAGCCGAGATGCAATGCTGTTCGCTTACGAGGCTCTGGTGTCAGGAGAGCCGCACGCGCGGGAGAAGGCTGTCGCAATGCTCGTCGGGCTCCCCGAACGCGAACGAAGCAGCAGTGTTGTGCGGATGTTAGGGGCGCTGGGTGCGCCTAAGGAAGCATTGCAAGCTGCAGGTGAGCGGCCATGGCTCTTCTGGCGGCGCAGCATGCGCGGCGTCCTTCATGAACCAACCTTTTCGACTGTCGCCCGACAACTCGGCCTGGTGACCTACTGGAAAGCGTCACGAACAAAGCCGGACGTGTGCTTCGAAAAAAGTAAACCAGTCTTCTGCTCGATGGTCTGAGCTTCTCGTTGCTCTGAACAAAAAGTGGTCCAAGTTCATCGTTATCGCTGGTCTTTGAACATCCTTCCTTGCCGGCGCTTATGGCAGAACCAGCGGAAAGAAGATCCCAATCAACTAGTTGCCCAAACTCGGGAATTGGCAGCAACGCCTGCTCGACACAATCCGCGGTTGCTCGGCGACGCTCACGACAAACAGGCCGACGCTATCCGCAAGAGAACCGAATGATGCAATCGATGCCGAGTGGATTACGGTACGTTCAGGACCGATTATCTAGAGTTCTCGGGGCGCCAGGGTTCTATTCCATCCAGCAAGCCAGGTAGCTGCATAAAGTGGTCTAGAAGGTCCCGTGCGGCTTCGGCAAGCCGTCCCAGGTTGCGCGAGGTCTGCCAGTCCGCGGTAGTCGCAGCAAGGTGTTCAAGGCCAGCTATCTCGTTGGCCATTACTCCCAGCAAGGCTGAGGCATCAGTAGATCCCGAACACTGAGGCATGCGCACCGACCTATGATCGTTTACGCAGGCGCATTAACCTAGAGCATGTGACACCAGCCTGAACACGCGGGCCCTGTGTTGCTTGCAAGTGAGCTGAGCCGCGCTTGTCCGCCGGTTTTCTGTGATTCGGACCTCACGTTCTATTTGGTTGCACACAGGTGTCTGCAAGCGGCCATCAAACCGGATCAACGGACGGTAGCTACTGGGGAGCCGGCGAGTGCCGCCGAGCGACCGAGACTGGAACCAAACTGGGATGACAAAATTCTCACACCAGGGCACATTAAAGCTAAACCCTGTTTCGGGGGAACGCGTTGAAGCTGCGCCGTGCTCAGGAGCGGGCTGCAGTATTCTCGTGTGCGAGGAAAAAGCGCAGCATAGCCCGTGAGGCATCCGGCCCTCTGGCATCTACGTGGGAGCCCGCGGGATCGCCGCCCGACCATGCATGGCCCGCACCGTTTATGGTCCACTGCTCAATCAGCAGGCGTCCGGCACTGTCGCGGCTCAGCGTACGGCGGTAACGCCTTCCTCCGGCAGTGCCCGCCTCCGTATGGACCGTAAGGGGAACGCCGGTCGCAGCTGTGGCTATCTCGACGATCTCGCCTGCGTTCGCTTCGTTCACGATGCCGTCGCGGTCGCCATGAAAGGTGATCAGGGGCACGAAGCTGGCAGAGGGCGGTCCTTGCCGACGGCGGCTGCCCTTCTTCATCGCCGTGAGTGCCTCCGGCAAGTTTCGCGCTGCCCCGCATGCGAGGCCTGAGTGGACGCCGATCGCAGCGAACAGGTCGGGGTAGGCGCTGGCCATGATTGTCGCTGCGGCACCTCCTGCTGAGAGACCGGCCACATAGACGCGGCCGGCGTCAGCGCGCTCCGTGGCGATCACTTCGTGTGCGACGCCCGCGATCAGCGCTGGCTCCCCCTGACCGCGCGTCTGGTCGCCGGGCCGAAACCAGTTCCAGCAACGCTGCTGGTTGGCAGCCTGCGTCTGGCGCGGATAGGCCACGATGAAGCCCAATTCGTCCGCAAGCCGGTTCATGCCGGTGCCCCGCGCGAAGTCCTAAGGCGTTTGGGTGCAGCCGTGCAGCATAATCACAAGCGGCATGCCCGGAGTTGCGGAAGCCGGCCGGTACAACATGTAATCGATGGAGCCGGCTTGCCCCAGGTGTCGTCGTGCTTCGAACCGGCCGCTTGTCGGGGAAACGTGCGGCTCGCATTTCGCTGTTACGGACTCTGCCTCAAGGTCGATGATGCGATCGGCCGCTGCCGGCACGAAGTTCGTGCCCTTGCCCCTATCGGGGCGCAGCAGCAGGGCGGTTGCGCCGGCAAGGTCTCCGTTGCGGGTCCGCCGCAGCGCTTCGGCCATCTTGCTTTGAAGGTTCAACGGCGTTCTCCGGTCACGTGATACGGTCAGCCAGCGCCGCCTTAACTGCCGGAGGAGCGTGGAGCGCCCCCAGTACGTTAATCTGTGCGATGGCAGATCGGGCGAGCTCGGGCGTGACGTCGGATGCAATCGTTACGAGCCCCAGCACTCGGATGTCGAGCGTCTCTCCCGCCTTCAGCGCCGCTTCCAAGTCGCTCGCCGACAGATGACGTAAGCCCAGTTGAAGCTGGCGACGCTTTGCGAACTGGCGAGCCTCCTCGCTATGCCGCTCGAGCTGGTTGCGGATGGCGGTGCGGATGAAGTCTGTCCGGTTTCGATAGAAGCCCTCGCGAACTAGCAGGTCCACGTGGCCCAGATCGACGAAGCCAAGATTGATCGTGATCTTCTCACTGTCGAGTTGCCCAGCCATAGCACCATTTACCATCCACCTGGATGGTATATGGAACTCCCGAGACAAACTGCAAGTGGGTGTCAGCGGCAGAGCGCACCACGCCCGAAGTGCTTGCTTGAAGAGGCGTGTTCATGCCGAACGGATCCGACACAAGCCATGACTTGGATCAGAGGTCAGAGCGGGTGGTCACTTAGGACGCTTAGATGCGGACACGTAGAGGCAGCGGCAGAGCTCTATCTGGGCTTGTGTATCGCGCGTTCGCGGGTTCAGGCAATCAGATAGCCGTGCAGCTATATGGCGTTGCAAAAACCGAAACCTAGTGTCGCGCTCTTCGCACTTGCAGCATTACGTTTACGCCAGCATAGACGATAAGCCTTTCAGGCATCCTCTCCCAAACTTTATCAGGGCTGGTCTTCGGATCGGCCCTTCCTTTTCTCGCGCGAGCCAAAGTGGTCCGCCAGCTAGGCCTGCAAGTTCAACTGCAACCGCTCTTTGGAACGTGCGAGCGGCCGGTTATGTTGACGGCAGCCTCGGGCCGAACCTGAACAATCAGCGAAGTTGGGGAGCCGACATGGGGTCCTAAGCGCCCGCAACTGGTCAGCGCTCGCCGAACGCTTGCCATGTATTTCGGACAAGCCGGCAATTACCCAATCCCGCGTTGAACAGCCGCTCCTGCGTCAGGCGGTCGTGCCACACTAACATGCCTCTCAACCATGATCTTAGTGGCTTTTGGGCTGGCGAGGTCCGTTACCTTCGCCATCGAGAAAATTGGCGGGTTCCGATCCTCAGGACAGACGCCGCGTACCGCTGGGAGCCCAGGGCGGTGTAACGCCGGTCACAGCACGGCCGGTCAGTAGCCCAAGACGGGAAAATTGTCCGGATGGCACGGGAGCAACGCGATCGCAGGCAGCGTTGTGTTCGGGGACTAGGAGACGAGCGTGGCCGATCACACCACAAATCTGGATCAGAGCGAGCAGCGCGAGGTCGAGGAGAACAGCGCCCCGGCGGCGAAGGTGGTTCATGCGGTGGTCTCGAAGCAGGGCGCCGAAGAGATGGAGCGGCCGCTCGACTCGCTGTTTTGGTCCGCGGTCGCCGCGGGCATCGCAATCATGGCCTCGCTTTCTGTCAGCGGCGCCTTACATCACTACTTGCCCGATGCGCCCTGGCGCGAGTTAGTCGTAGCCTTCGGCTACCCGATTGGCTTCCTGGTGGTTGTATTGGGGCGCATGCAGCTGTTCACCGAGCAGACGGTAGTCACCATCCTGCCACTCGCGCGTGAGGCGACAACGCGCAACTTCGTGCGGGTCGCGCAGCTCTGGATCTTGGTCTTCGTGGGCAACATAACCGGCGCCGCCTGCGTCTCCGCGCTGGCCGCATTCGGGCACGTCCAATCTCCCGAGGTGCTGGCGGGCATGGTCGACGTCTCGGCCAAGCTGCTCGAGCGAGACGCCGGCCAGACACTGCTTCAAGCTATCCCGGCAGGCTTTCTGATGGCCGCGCTGGCCTGGGTTCGCGCGGCCGAGGACCACATGGGCTTTTGGATCGTTCTTGCGCTTACGCTGGCGATCGGCCTGTGTGGCTTTGCTCACGTGATCGCCGGGTCGACTGAGGCTTGGCTGCTGTTGTGGACAGGTAAGGTAGATTTAGGATGGGTGCTCGCTGGCTTTCTGCTTCCGGCCCTCGCGGGCAACGTGATTGGTGGAACAGGCCTCTTTGCTGTGCTCGCCCACGCGCAAGTGCGAAGCGAAATCTAAAGGGCCTTCCTCAAATCTTATCGAAGAGCGGCAAAGTGGGTCTGGGGATTGCTTTTAACCGATTTGCCCAACAGATCTCGGCCAAGGGTCAGTCAGGTGAACACGCCAATAGTGGTGATCCCCAGGCAGTCGCCGCCTCAAGTAGTGTTCAACACCACGAATATCGCACATCCATGCCGTCGTTTGACCGCCGCTACCATTACTCGTTTAAGCCGAGTCAGCCGTGCCGGGTGCCCAAAGAAATGATCGGGCAAAGCTGCATGAGGGGCAGCCTGTGAGTATCGCCTCAGCGCCTCTAGACGCGCGCTTCCTGGTCTCTTGACGAAGCTAAAATGCGTTGTGTCGCTCCGCTGGAGTTGTAGCGGTCTGTGATGCCAATTCGCACTGAGCAGGTGACTTCGAAGCAAGAGCTGGAGCCATCTTCGGCGCCTCTCTCCATCCATCCGCCGTCGAAGAGCCTCATGAAACCGGTGAGCGACACAAATTCGACTTGCTCCTTCGACCCATGGCGCCAGCGTGGTGGCTTGCCACTCGCTACGTATTTGACCGCGGAGAACGAAGCGATTGCCATGATGAACTGCGCCAGGCGGGTGACCACGATGTGATCAGCAGCAGAGGCGTTCGTGAGCGCAGGTGCAGGGATCGTGCTCCTTTCGGCGAGCTACTTCCGAGCGAATCTCGCCTGCGGCCGGTCTGGGGAGAGGCAGTCCGGCGCGTCCCATGGGGGGGGGCGAAGTGATGATGAAGCGATGGTGCTTCCGCGCTCCAGAGGCTTGAAGCCGTTGCTTGTCACTGTCGGTGCCGCGCCCGTCCGGGCTGGGTTCGCCTCATACTCGCGCGACATTATGATCCGCATCATTGATCGTGACGCTCTGCTTGTTGACATGACTGCCACGTCGATGCGCTTGTGGGGCTCACGCTTGCCAAAGCACGGCTGCTCCAAACACTTGTCGAAAAAATGCTTCGCCTAACGCGGCAGCGGACCGCCACGGCATTACGTACGCGACTGTTCGCCCCCAGCTTGCCAGCGTCTCCGCCAAAACCGAGACGAGAAATCGAACCGGTCTTGTGCGGTTGGCGACGCGGCTTTCACGTTGACCGCTTCTCTCGCGAGGAAATGGAACTCCTGCAATATAAGTGTCGGTGCTCTTCCTCCGTCCCGGCACTCAGAGCGTTACCAATCTGATGCTTGAAGCACCAGCGCGGCGATGGCCAAAGAACGCTGGCCCTCAGAGCCTTGCGAGGGCAAGGGGCCGAACAGATATACCTCCTTGATTGGTACCGACATCCTGGCCGGTCCACATGAGCTAACGGCGGACCCATTGAGCAACAGTGACCTGCGAGCGACTTCGGATGTGCCGCTCATCGACGACAACGAGAGCGGGATTGAGCAGTTCATTGCTCGCGCCAAGCGCCGTGGCTTCGTCACGATAGAAGATGTGGAGGCGGCGCTTCCAGCGGACGAGGTCTCAACAGACCAGATCGAACAGATCATGGGCGCCCTCTCGGAAATGGGCGTCAAGATCGTCGAGAATGAAGAGGGTGAGAGTGCTGACGCTGAAGCGCAAGCTGACGCGGATCCCGAAAACGACGACGCGGAAGGTGACGGTAGGACCGGGCAAAGAACTCCGAGCAACGGAGCTGCCGACAATCTGGGCCGTACCGACGACCCTGTACGCATGTACCTTCGTGAAATGGGCGCGGTTGAAATGCTCAGCCGTGAGGGCGAGGCCGCTGTTGCAAAGCGGATTGAAGCCGGCAGGGACATGATGATCCTCGGGCTATGTGAAAGCCCGATGACCTTTCACGCGATCATCCAGTGGTCCGAGGCGCTTAATAGCGGCGAGATGCAGCTGCGCGAGATCCTTGATCTAGATGCGATGTACGCCACAGAGCCGACGAGCGAGTCGATGTCCGCCGAGGGTGAGGCGCAGATCACCGAGGCGGCTGCCGGCCCCGCCTACAAGGAAGATGAGGACGAGGACATTGAGCCGGAGCGCTTGGGAGGCGACGATGAGGGAGACGCTGAAGGCGGTGCCAAGAAGGCAGGGGAAGAGGAGGAAGATAACACCCTCAACCTTGCGCAGCTCGAAGCCGCGCTCAAGGACGATGCTCTCGCAAAGTTCGCTGAGATTACCGAGGTGTTCCGCACGTTCGAGAAGCTTCAACGCGAGCGTCTCGACGCGCTGGCGCTCGGCATCGACTTCCCGGTAGCCAAGGAGCAGCAGTACCATGAGCTGCGTGAGGAGCTGACCGCGCTGGTCGAGTCGGTAAGGTTCCACGCAACCAAGATCGAGTACCTGATTGACAATCTCTACGCGTTCAACCGGCGCTTGACC
>NZ_LR732474.1 GCF_902506425.1 Novosphingobium sp. 9U
GAGGCATTTCGACCCAAATGGTCGAGGCGCGTTCGATGCCATCCAGAGCGGAAGATGCGTTTAAGCGGCATCCCACAGCGGCTGTCGATGCCTCGTGCTTGAAGAAGAAACAGGGTAGCTTGCATCGGCATAGGGGGGCACCATGGTAGCTGTCAGTGCGCGGTACGCGTTTCAGGTCGCCGGAGCATGTCTCTTCGCGATTGGCGCACCAACTGAGGCCGTAGCGCAGGAGGCGCCAGCGCGACCTGTCCTGCGCACTCAGAACGACATGCCGCGCCACCGCTATTTGCTGCCCATGACTGCGGCATCTCTCCTTGCGGCAGACGATGGGACCTTTGATGCCTTTGCCGCGAAGGTGGCGGCGGACGTTGATGCGGTACTGACCGACTTCGACATACCCGACCACGCCACACGCCGGCGCTTGCTGACGACCCGGTCCTTCTATGAGATCTTGACCGGTCGCAACGAGCAGGCTCTGGCCACTATCCTCGCTATCCGGGCACTAGAGGACAAGCCCGACGCCAAGCTGACCAGCGGCCTGCGCGAGGAAGCTATACTGCGCGCCCGTATCGCGGCCGGCAGCGGCGCCGGTCCAGCCTTCGAAAGGTGCTTCGCCGCCTTCTACCGCGAAGCTCTGGCGGCCTTGCCTTTCCCGGTCGTCGGAACTCGGCTGAAGGAGACCAAGAGCCGCGCCGAGATCCAGTCGCCTGGGATCGTTGCGGGCTATATCGCGAACGAAGTCGAACCGGCGGTTACGCGTGATCGTGCGGTTACGGACAAGGGAGCTGATGACCTGCTCTGGGCGCGAACCTTCAACCGGGTCATTGCGCCAACGACGACTGCCAGCATCGCCGCGCTGCGCGCGGTGATCGCCGCCAACACCGTCCGGAAGCCGAACATCTGGGCTGCACGCGAGGTGACGCTAACAACGACTGACCCAGGTCATCCCGTGACGGTCGCGGTTTGGGATAGCGGTGTCGATGTATCTCTGTTCCCCGGTCGTGTCTTTGCCGCACCGGTCCTGACGGGCGCACCCAACAACGGCCACGGCCTGTCTTTCGATCTCGAGAGCCGCCCGACAACCGGCACGCTGCGGCCGCTCACAGCTGCACAACGCGTAGCCTACACCGCAGCCCTGCGTGACTTCCAGGGATACAATGACAGCCAAGCGGGCCTCGACAGTGCCGCCTCCGAGCGGCTGCATGCCAAGCTCGGGCGCATGACAGCGATGGAGAGTGCGGCCTATCTCGAACAGCTTAGCTTTTTCGGCGACTACATCCACGGCACCCACGTTGCCGGCATCGTCGCCCGCGGCAATCCTTTCGTGCGCTTGGCGGTGATCCGCGACACCTTCGACACGCGCGCAGTGCCAGCTCCTCCAAGTGACGCAAGCGTGGCGCGGCGTGTGCAACTCTACGCACGAGTTTCCGAGTGGCTCAAGGCGAATCGGGTGCGGGTGGTCAACTTGAGCTGGAGCGACTCGCCCGACAGCTACGAGCGTGACTTGGAGAAGAACGGCCTCGGAGGCACCGTCGCCCAGCGCAAGGCACTGGCGCGACGCTATTTTAGGACCGCCCGCGATGCGTTCCGCCAAGTGGTGATCGATAATCCCGACACGCTGTTCGTCGCCGCAGCCGGCAATTCGAACACGGACACCGCCTTTGAGGAGGGCTACCCATATTCTCTTGTAGCGCCCAATCTGCTGGTGATCAGCGCCGTCGATCAGGCCGGTGACGAAACGAGTTTCACCAGCAACGGCAGCAACGTTACGGTCAGCGCCAACGGCAACCTCGTGAACTCCTACGTTCCGGGGGGCATGGAGCTGGCGGACTCAGGCACTTCCATGGCGTCGCCCAACGTCGCCAACCTGGCAGCGAAGCTGATCGCATTGGCGCCTGAGATGACGTCCGGCCAGGTGGTGGCACTCATCCAGAGAGGCGCAACGGCCAGTGTCGACGGGCGCCGGCGCAACATTGACCCAAAAGCGTCGATTGCTCTTCTTAAGCAGAACAAGCGCGTCCTTCTTCGCAGATGAATAGGTGGCAGCTTACGG
>NZ_LR732475.1 GCF_902506425.1 Novosphingobium sp. 9U
CCAGATCTCGGCAGCTACGAAATAATGCAGTTGGTCAGAGCCTGCCTCACCGCGGCGAGCAGCCATCGGCTGCACACTCTTGCGATCACCACGATCGATCAAACCCGCGATTAGGCCGGGCACATCTGACGCCGGGTCTTGTGTCCAAGAGCTCTTAGAAAAGGCTCAAGCCAGCGCTCGAGACCCTTTCTCCAATCCGGATCCATCACCCGCCCCTCCAGAAGCTGGCACCCTATAAATTACACATTCCACGCTTGGAAATCCTTAAATCATAACATCGGCCAAAGTAGTGCTAGTCTGAACCGAACAGGTCGCGGGTGAATACCTTGGCCGCTACGTCGTCGATCTCGGACGTCATCCGATTGGCGATGATGACGTCGCAGTCTCGCTTGAACGCATCAAGGTCGCGCACCACCGCCGAACCGAAGAACTCCTCCTCCGTCATTGCAGGCTCGTGGATCACCACTTCGATACCCTTAGCCTTGATCCGCTTCATGATGCCTTGGATCGACGACTGCCGAAAGTTGTCCGATCCGGACTTCATCACCAGGCGGAATACACCAACTTTCTGCGGCTTCCTGGCAATAATCTGGTCGGCCAGGAAGTCCTTGCGAGTGCGGTTGGCATCCACGATGGCGCGAATGAGATTCTGCGGGACTTCGGAGTAGTTCGCCAGAAGCTGCTTAGTGTCCTTAGGTAGGCAGTAGCCGCCATAGCCAAAGCTGGGATTGTTGTAGTGCGGGCCGATCCGAGGATCGAGACCGACACCAACGATGATTTGGCGCGAGTCCATCCCGTGTGCGATTGCGTAGCTGTCGAGCTCGTTGAAGAAGGCCACGCGCATGGCGAGGTAAGTATTGGCGAAAAGCTTGATTGCCTCGGCCTCGCTCGGATCGGTGAACAATATCTCGACATCGTTCTTCTCGGCGCCCTCAAACAAAAGGTTCGCGAAAATTCGCGCCCGCTCCGAACGCTCACCGACGATGATGCGCGAGGGATGCAGGTTGTCGTGGAGAGCGCGACCTTCGCGCAGAAACTCAGGGCTGAAAATTACTTGTGAGGTGCCTAGCCGGTTGCGCACATCTTCGACAAAGCCGACTGGAATGGTTGATTTAATGACGATTGTGGCCTCAGGATTTCCAGCCACGGCTGTCCGGATTACCTCTTCCACTGATGATGTGTCGAACTTGTTCGTCTCCACATCGTAGTTCGTTGGCGTGGCAACGATGACGTAGTCGGCCCTATTTAGGGCCTGCCCTGGGTCCAGGGTAGCGGTCAGGTTCAGTGGACGCGTAGCGAGAAAGTCCTCAAGCTCGGCGTCGGCAATGGGTGACTTGCGCGCGTTAAGCATGTCGACCCGCTCGGCCGTGATATCGACGGCGACCACCTCATTATGCTGCGCCAGCAGCACTGCGTTCGACAGCCCGACGTAACCGAGGCCAAATACAGCGATCTTCATCATTTTCCCCGCATCATTTGATAGCACGATCATCTAACATCGCTTGGATGAAAACAACACCCTCGCACGTGCAACAAAGCGCTTCAGCTCTGAATGTCTCGATCAGCGACAGCGTCGCACCGTGCTGAATGGACGCGCGTGCAGGTATATTCGATTGTCATCATCTCACCGGCCAGACCCGCGTAAACCGCCGCTCATAGTAAATTCCACACCCCGGCCTCTCGCCTACGGACGAAGCGGTTGTAGCACGTTGTTGGCGGTCATTAGCGTCTGAGCGCCAGACTCGTTCATAGCCAGAAGACGATCGCGGCTGCGAGCGCGACGGCGGACTGGTAGTTGCGCGCGAGCTTGCCGTGGCGATTGGCAACACGGCGGAAGTTCTTGAGCCGACAGAACATAGCCTCGACAAGCCAACGGTCGCCATAGCAGCGATCGTCGTACTGGATGGGCCGCTCTTGATTTCGCCTGCCCGGGATGGTGGGAATTGTACCTCTAATCTCGAAGCTTTGAGCGCAGCCAATTGGCGTCGTATCGCGGGATCTGCGATCAGGCACATCATCCCTATGATCGCATCGACGAGCATGTCGGGACCCTTGATGTCTGATGTATTACCGGTGTCAGTACGAGGCGGGTTGGTAGCCCGAGGACATCCACGAGCGCATGGATCTTCGTCGTCCGGCCGCCGCGCGAAATACCAATGGCATTGCTCGAGCCCTTTTTCCGCCCCCCGCACACTGATTGTTTTTAATATAGCTGCTGTCGAGCTGGGCGGTCTCAGCGATCCAGCCTTCCTCGATCAAAGCAGCCAGGATGCGGGATCAAAGCCGCGGTGGCTCCATCTGTTACAGCGATTATAGACCGTCGTCGAAGGTCCGTACTCGCTTGGACAATCCTGCCAATGACCGCCGCATCTGAGCTAGTGCACGATATCTGAAATCACCCGTCGGTCATCGACACATCGTGCTCCAGGCTGGGTCTGCGGCAGGTGCGGCTCGATCGCCGCCCATGCCGGATCGGATAGCCAGAACAATGACGGTGTCACGGCTCAGCCTCTTCCGATGCAAAGGCACATTGAATCAACAGGTCGACGTAAAATCAAGCTGCTGATTGCGTTTGGACTTCAGCCTCCGCTGAAAGATCAGGGGTGAGTGTTTCGTCGTAGGAGATTGCCGCCCGTCGTGGCGAAGATCATGGTGAGAGACGTCAATCCGCTTCTCGTGATCGCGGATCAGGCGGCGCCATCGGATCATCCAGCCAATTGTGCGCTCGAGACCCAGCGTCGGGGTAACACCTTAAAGCCCTCCTGCTTGTTACTGCGGCGGATGGCCCATACACGCCCGCGCAGTCCGCCCAGCGACCGCCGCAGCGGAACGCATGAACGCCCCCCCCTCAGCACCCGGCGATCTTCGACACGCGGCTTGCCGCGAACTTCGGTGGGCAGAAAAGGCGCGATCCGCTATGGGTCCGGATCCTAGAGCGCCGGTTCCGCCTGGGCAGACATCCGGCACCACCACTTCTTGCCCTTCGCAATTATGCTGGCGTTTTCATTTCCCCTCCTAAACCTTAGTTTTGAGGAATTGCCAGCGTTCTCGCGTAACCATCTTGAACCGGAAAGGCGGAACGGGCCTAAGCGATCATGCCTTGATCCGTTAGTTCTGCATCATGGTCGATGGGCGTACACCACGCGAGGTCCGTCAGCCTTCCGCTGAACTTAGATCAAATTCCTGACGGCTGCCGGTTTGAATGGCAGGAAGCGTTCACCTGTCGCGGCCTTCTTCGTCCACTGTGATGAGGGCCGTCCCACCCCAATCAGATCGAACTCGCCGGCGGTGATCCGGCGCCGAACCTCGTTCAGATTATCGACCCCATTGCTGCCCCCAGCGGCGTAAGACCCGTAAAGATCCCGACCCAGGCCTACGCCGCCGACGGCCAGGCTTGCAGGCCGCTGACCTTCCGGGTCCATCCCGCCAAGGTAAGCTCGCTCGCTTCGAAAAGCGGGAGTGTGGAACCGTCGGGTACTCGCGTCGAATTCGTTGACGCCGGCATCGACCAGCGGGCGCAGCATTGCCTCCAGCTCGGTTGGACTGCGCACGAGCGAAGCCTGGCAGTCCTGCTGTTGCCATTGGGAAGAGCGGAGTTTCTCTGCCCGGGCTTTGGTAAGGCTGAGATCGCGAGTTCGTTCCTCACCGGGAGCACCATTCTTCTTAGTCACTTAGCGGACCCTCTCGGGGTCCGCCTCACATTTGGGAGGACCCGGGTAGCACGCGGCGGCAGGCGAGTGTGGCTGGATAGGCTTAAGGCCAGTCTCTCAACGACCGACCATTCCAAACTCTTGCGCGGCTTCGACAGAAAGATACCTTGCTTCCCTGCGACGTAGAAAATTCATAGCGCGACGCTTAATTGATACCTTTCCCTTGCCGCCAAAGCGGTACGAGTGGTTCTCACCATTGTTCTTCAGCGCTATGGCCGCTGCGAACGGTATCGGGTCTAAGGTTCTCGGCGTGTTCTTCGACAACCGGCTAAAGTCCTGATGCTGCGTGACAGTGATGTATAACGGCCAGTTGAAACTGGAATCAGCATCAGCCGAGTCCAGGTAGAATATTGCAGAGGATCCACAACGTCGATCGAAATCAGCAACAGTCTCAATTTCTTGGCTTTTTACATCAAGAATGTGACCTTTGTCGATGAGGTATCCTCTACGGTTATCGTTATCAAGGGTGAAACTAGCAAGCTTGTTGCTTACTAAGTCATCAGAGTCGAGAAGCATCATGTACCCTCCACCGCCCCTTAATACGAAATTTACAAGATCGAACTTTTTAAAGCGCTTATCCAGCATTTGATGCGCTGACGTCTCGGGAACTGGATAGGCCTTGGAGAGAAAAATCACACGAGGATCATTCTGCTGGTAGATCGAGGGAACCTCGTCGCAAGCAATCACTACCCTGACGTTCGCGTCTCGGCTTGCGAGAGCCGAACCGACGGTGGCTTCAAGAAGCCGGTTGACGCGCTCCCAATTCGAAGAAACCTTGGCGCTCCGCAGCGGGATAACAAACGTAAAGTCCATACCTGCCCTTTCATCGAACGCAGATGCCTTGGCACGACGGGGCAGACCGAGCAAGTTTGCGCCGCCGCCTTTTTGGAAGCAAAAAGCTTGAGGTAACGCCAGTTTGCGATAGCGACTAGCGTACCGGGAAATAGGACTCTTTTATAGCATGGCTAGCGCGCATACACCCGGCGAACTCCCTCAGGGCGAGCTTAACCCCTCCCTCCGACAACAGGTGCTCGTCGGGGCAGGTTGGATGACAGGGCTTCAGCTGCTCTCCAAAGTCATCGAGGTCGGCTTCATCGCCGTCCTAGCTCGCTTACTCACGCCCGCAGACTTCGGCGTCATAGCGGGCGCAACCATCTTTGTGCAGTTCACATCGATGCTAGTCGAGATCGGTATCGGCGCGACGTTGGTCCAACTTCCTAGTCTGTCACGCGACGACATTCGCGTCGCCGGAACGCTGGTATTTCTTAATAGCATCGGCTACTTCGCAGCCACTCAATTACTCGCGCCGCTTGCAGGTTGGTTCTTACACATTCCGGAAGTTACGCCGGTTCTAAGGGTGCTTTCTCTAGTTTTCCTTATGCAAGCCTTTGGAGTTGTATCAGAGAATCTACTATTACGCAAAATTCTTGTTAAGCATGTAATGCTTGCTCAGCTATTCAGCCGTCTGATTGGAACAGGCTTGATCGGCTTGGCTCTTGCATGGTCAGGGCTTGGCTACTGGGCGTTGGTTGCCGCAACATTGGCTGAAACAGGTATCAAGGCCGCTATACTATGCATGGTCGAACGCCCACCGCTCCGACCTCTGCTAAAGGGACCAATCGCCCGCAAACTTCTTCAGCGGAGCTCCGGCTTCTCTGCATCTCGCTTGATTAACTTTGTCGCGTTGCGAGCCGACAACGCTGTTGTCGGCCGGATGATGGACGCGGCCTCGCTTGGCCTCTACTCGCGAGCCTATAATTTGATGAGTGTTCCGGCCGACCTTTATGGACGCATTGCAGAGCGGGTGATCTTTCCAGCGCTCGCTCGCGTCCAAGACGACGCGGCGCGGTTACGATCTGCCTACCTTAGGGGGGTCGAGTTAACCGCAGTGATTGGAATTCCGCTTTCCGCACTTCTTGCCATTCTCGCGCCTGAAGTTATCGCATTGATTCTAGGCCCAAAGTGGACAAACGTTATTGTTCCGTTTGCGGTTCTCTCATCCGCGTCATACTTCAGGTTGGGAGCGAAGATAAGCGCCTCCCTCCAGCGCGCGAAGGGTGCAGTCGCTTCGATGATAGTCAATCAGATCGTTTATGCTGGATTGGTCGTCGGGGGCTGTCTTGCGACATACCGCTTTGGAATCGCCACGCTTGCTCAGGCGGTTGCTGCCAGCGTGATCGTTTCCTTTCTGTTGATTAGTGTCAATGCATGCCGACTTGTTGGCGTTTCGCCCAGATCGTTTGCGGTTGCCCACCTGCCCGGATTGTTGCTGGCGGGCTTGGTTACGGCAGTCGCTTACCCGGTTACAGCCATAGCTCGCCTAAACGCGCAGGAGCCATTCGTAGTCTTAGCATTCGCGGGGGCGGCGGTTGGCAGTGTCGGAGTGGCTCTGCTCCTAACCCGTCCTAGATGGCTGATGGGTGAAATGGGGGCCGGAATGGCTGCGACTGCGTTGTTCAAAGTGAAGCAACGTCGGCGGAAGCACGCTTGATCGTTCCCGACGGGTGCGACACGAGACCAAGGCCGATGAGGCTCAGACGCCTCGCAAACAAGCCAGATACCACTGCGGCACATACAATCGCTCAGATCAGAGCGTTATTGGAGGTGCCCACCTCGCGAAAATCCACCTTGCGTGGGCGGCCTCGACGTCAGGCACGCGCATCAACGGCGAGAGGCGATCCCATTCGTCGTTGGTAAGATCGCTCGGGCAGAGCTTCGTTTTCCTGGCGGTCGGGGCGTCGGGGCAATCGCCTCCGTCTCTGCTGCGTCCACATGCAGAGCCTGCATCAGAATCTATGCGCCTGACAAGCCCTTCCGCAGATTTCCAAACAGCCTATTAGAGTTTAGAGCGCTTTCACGATGACCGTTGATAGCCGGCGTCGTGAAAGAAGTTGGCGCATTCGTCTGGGTGGAAGCGGTCGAGCAGGTTGCCAATGCATTTGACGAGTGCATCGACGGTTCGCGCCGGCTCTTGGCGCAGAAGTGCCTTCAGCTTGGAGAATGCCATCTCGATAGAGTTCATGTCGGGACTGTAAGGCGGCAGGTAGAAGATCTGAGCGTGCCGTTCGGCGATCGCTTCACGGATGCCGGAGATCTTGTGCGCTGGCAGGTTGTCGAGGACGAGAACGTCGCCTGGGTTGAGGGTTGGTGCGAGGACATGCTGGACATAAGTGCGGAAGGCATCGCCATCCATCGCACGGTCCAGCACTTAAGGCGCCGTCATCCCGGCGAGACGTAGCCCGGCAACGAAAGTCATCGTCTTCCAGTGCCGGAACGGGGCTTTGTCGTGACAGCGTTCGCCAACCGGAGACCAGCCATAGAGCCGGGCCATCTTCGTGTTCACCCAGGTCTCATCGAGAAAGACGAGGCTCTCCGGATCGAACGGCGGGCGTCCACCGTTACCCCGAGGGCTAAGGCGTAGTGCCGCCACAAGCGGTCCCCGGAAAACCTCGAAGTCGACCACCGCGGCCAAACGCTCCAGTGGATCGCCCGCCGCGCTCAGCGCCTCGTACCGGTCCGAAAGATCGAAGAAACCAGGCTGTCCCGCCATCTCTGCCTCCACTGCCGCGCCGAGCAGTGAACCATCTCGGGCCGTCAGATGCTACCGGTTTTTCGAGGCGTCCAGCTGCTTGCCGAACGGGCACGCCGCCATCCACCGCCTTTAGCACTCGATCACGCAGATTCTGCGAGTAGCTCTGACCAGACCGCCAACCCATTGCCGCCTCCATCACGTCAGCCGCCATGAATCACAGGATCATCGTTTTGGAAATCCCTCTCCGATTCCGCTCATCCTAGAAGTGCTCTAGGTAAAAGAGCCGATCGGAATGCAAACGCCCTAAGATGTCGTTCGGCACCGTCGATCATCGTCGAGGCACATCACATCGTTGTCGGCTTTAGCGCTAAGAAATGGGTTGCTTCCTTGACGTTGGTACCGCCGGCGCCGTACGTGCTTCGCACCCGATAGAGGCCAATCGGTTGGCCTAACACGTCAACTTGAATATGAGTACACGTCGGAGGTAACTAGTCAGGTTAACGTTGGAATTCAAGGCTAAAGAAGCCTAGTGCCCCGTCAGCCGCCGCGTATAAGCGTTAGGCAGAGGCGATATTTTGTAGAAATACTTTGGGCTCCAAGCGCGGCCACCACCCCACCACGTTACGCCGTAGAGGTTCGGGATCCCTGCCTTCATCTCGGCCAGCCACGCGGTCGCGATTTCCTCGCACCCCTTGGTTTTTCCGAACGCCGCCTCGCCTACTAGCGCAGGCATGCCGAGCTCATGCACCTGGCGAGCGAAGATGCCGAAATGCGAACTCATTTTTTTGCTGTCGCAGTAGGTGCTCGTGCCTGAGCCGTCCTTGTCGGCATAACGGTGTGCCTGAATGCCAGTTCTACGAAGTGGGTCGTCGATATTCCCCTGTCGCTTAAGCGCTTTGGCGGCATGCGAGAAGCGATCGATGCCGGACCACCCGGGGTATTCAAGCCAGATGCGGTTCGTGACGCCGGCAGCGCGAAGGCGGTGAATAATCAGGCGGCTATCGCGTGCCCATTGATCCCAGTCGCTTGTCAGCACCGGATCGTTGAAGCCTTTGGGTTCGTTCATGATGTCGAACTGGATCAAGTCGCTCTTTGGCAGCCGATTACGAACCTTCACCCAAAACGCCACCTGCTCGGCGGCCGCAGGCCACTTGTACTCATGTCGGTCAAAGATGCATGGCACATCGAGCGCAATGCACGCGTTTGCTACGGCAATCCACTTAGCGGTCGCATCAGAACGGTCAAAGTGGCTTGCCTTGAGCGGAAAGCGAAAGAGCCGAAAGCCCGCGTTATAATAAGCCTGTACATCGGCAGGCCTCGGGATCAACGTGCCACCCTCGACGTCCTTGAACTCGCCGCCTGACAAGTTGATACCATGGAGTTGTGCAGACGCTGGCGTTGCAAAGGCGAGCAGCGTGAGAAAAGTGAAGGTCAGCGTTTTCATCGTAAACCCCATTTTGAAGGCAGAACTGTTCGATCCACTGGTTCATCAGACCCTTTTAAGTGCTCCTTCAGTCCGGACCGAAGGAAGAGAGCCTTGCTTCAGCATTACAAACCCTGGGAACATGGTTGGCAAGGCGCGCAAATGGAGATTGTGCTGCCTTGGGGCGATACGGATGTCGACGCATCGGGGTTGCTCAGCAGAGCTGCTATAAATGGTGCAAGGAGTACGGCGGCATGATCAATCAAAACACTGCATCTCTGCCAAGGGTGATCGAAGCGGCAGATCGAGTATTAGCTGGAGCGCGCGATGATAGTCGCCAAAATGCGTGAATCCAGCAATTGCTCGAACGCGAAGCCTCCACCACGCCCTTGCTCCCACCAGATAGAACGCGCATCGAAGCGACCGACTTCTGGTATTGTCAGCCGGCAGCGCGTATGAGCTGGTAAACGGTCTATGGATGCTACGGAAAAACCAGATAACGAAATATTGCGCAGAAAAACGTTTCGACGCTTGTAGCCGGTAGGTCTTAATCTAGCCGGTACGTTAATTCGTGTCCGGGGAGCACTTCTGTCCTCTTGCGCAGCTGCAGCATAAGAATCGTCATCGACCCAGGTTATCTTCATCATAGTTCTGCGACCAAGTCGTTATTTTATAAAAGTCAAAGTCGCCCCAGTACGTTAAGATTTTCTTAATGCGTTGTTAGAGTCCGTTCGGAAAATCCGGGGTGAGTGTTTCGACGTAGGAGATTGCCGCCCTTGGCGACGAGGATCATGGCGCGAGAGACGTCGATCCGCTTCTCGTAGTCGCCGACCAGGCGGCACCACGGATCATCCAGCCAAATGTCCGCTCGACGACCCACGCCGTGGTAGCACCTTGAAGCCCTCCTGCTTGTCACTGCGGCGGATAACCTCGATGATGAAGTCCAGATAGCTGGCCTTCTCCATGAGCTTGAGGCGGTCGT
The DNA here is from genome assembly GCF_902506425.1 of Novosphingobium sp. 9U. NCBI lineage: Bacteria > Pseudomonadati > Pseudomonadota > Alphaproteobacteria > Sphingomonadales > Sphingomonadaceae > Novosphingobium > Novosphingobium sp. 9U. Next base: position 9,648 of record NZ_LR732475.1, read on the forward strand.
AGTGATCTGCCCCCTTCTGAGTGGTCCAAAAATCTTTGTTATTTTGTAACCGACC
>NZ_LR732476.1 GCF_902506425.1 Novosphingobium sp. 9U
ACATGACAACGGCTCCGCCAGCCATCCTGCGCGAGGTGCCCGATCCAGGAGCTGCCGCTGACCGCTACGATCCGATCTTCACCGAAAAGGAGACTGCCCGCGTCCAGCTCAAAATCACCGTCTCGCTCCTGAACATGTGGGCGCGCCGCGATCTCGGTCGCTTGTTGCGCACGGATGGCGGGGGGCAGGCTTAGATCTGAGCGTCGACCCACAAGTGGACACTCAACCGCACTCGGCCGCTTCCCACAAGCTGCCATCTGTTCATCGTTTCAGAATGGCCGATCCTGAGCGCCGGCTGTGCCGGCTGAATGGGCTCGAACGGGTGGAAAGTGATCAATAACTGGCATAGTTTGATTATCGCGTACGACTCCAGGCATCAATCGATTGCCTTGCCGGCATCAGCGGATCGCTGGCGATCTTGTCAGAACTTGCCGGGTCGCAAGGTGAGCCGGAGCCAGACCTCGCGTCCGCGATCAAAGGGACACAGGACTTCGTCCGTACCTGCAGCGCCAGCGTTCGGCGCGCCAGAGATGCTACCTGGAAAGGCCTGGCCTCCGGCGTAGTTGGTGATCGTGCAGTTTCCGGTAACGAACCTGTTCGTCAGGTTGTTGCCCATCACGCCGACTTCCCAAGCGTCGCGGACGTCCTTGATGCGCAGGTTGGCGTTAATCTTGGCAAACTTGGCCTGGTAGAAGTCGGCCCGGCGGCCAAGGACAGTGAGGTAGCGCGAACTGTAGTTCGCATTCGCCCCGATCCCGAAGACAAGCCCGCTCGTGACCGGCGCTTCATAGTCTGCCCCCAGGCTGACCTGCCATCGCGGCGCGCGCGGAAGTGCAGCGCCGCTCAGGTCCTGGCCCTGGAAGCGCACGGGTCCGCCGGTCGCGGGATCGATGCTGTAATAGCCCGCGGCGATGTCGGCGGGATCGGTTACCGGCACCGGATCACTGTTGCACCCTTGCGCGATCGTCTGGCCGCCGGCGCAGGGAGCACCGAGGAACTTGGTGAACTTGGCGATGTTCCAGCTTACCGCGCCCGTGAAGCTCAGGCCGGCAATCCCTTGAGGCTTGTAGGTTGCGTCGGAATCGATGCCGTAAGACTTGGCGCTGCCAGCATTGACGGTACGGATCCTGGGCAGGCCGCCTTGCGCCGCTTCGTTCGCGCCGACCTGGAGACCTGCGTACTTGTAATAGTAAAAGGCCAGGTTGACGAACACCTGGCGATCGGCGAAGCGGTACTTGAGGCCCACTTCGCCGCCCTGCACCTTCTCGTCGCCGAACGAGTTGTCGTCGCCGGGATTGGCCGGCACGATCAGATTGTAAGAGCCCGACTTGTAGCCCTGCTTGACCGAGCCGAACAGCGTCAGGTCGTCCGTCGCAGTCCAGGTGAGCGTGAGTTCGGGCGACCAGTTGCTGGTGTTCAAGCGTGGCAAGGCCGGGAACACTGTCGAGCCGGGCGCACCGTCATAGACGCCGAACACGTCGATCGTCTCGGCATTGTCATGGCGCTTCTCGTTGGTGAAGCGCACGCCGCCTGAGATCTCGAACCGCGGCGCCACGCGCAAGCGCAGCTGCCCGAACGCCGAAAGCGACTTGATGCCGACATCGTGGTTTCCCATGCCGAGCACTGCGGGAAACAGGAAGCTGGTATTGCCGAGCAAGTCGATGTCGTTCTTGACCGTCGCCCGCTGGTAAAAGGCGCCTGCCGTGAAGTTCAGCGGACCGGCATAGTCTGAGTTCAGGCGCAATTCCTGCGTGAACTCACGCCGGGTGAAGTGCTTCTGCGCAACGATTACCGAGGCGGCCTGGCCAGCGTAAGTCCCGCCGATCATGGCGTCGGATTTCAAGTCATAGTAGCCGCTGATCCAAGTTAGATCGAGGCTCGGCTGCAAGGGATAGTCGACCTCCAGCGTACCGAAGAACTGCCGGATGTTGGTGAAGGGGTGCCCGCCGTTCACAACGCCGATGAACGTGTCGGGATCAAGATCGACGGCATAGAGAGTTCGATCCGGCTTGCAGTCTTCGCCCACGCCATAGAACGGCACACCGGCATAGGCGAACGTGCCTTCCGGGCACGACTTCAGCTGGAACGGGGCGCCGCCTTTTCCTTTGTCTCGGGTGTAGTTGGCTTTGAGCCGCACCTTGAGGTCGGAGCTCGGCTCGAACAACGCGGTGCCGCGCAAGTACAGCGTCCTGGTCTGTCCGAAGCGGTCCGCCGGATCGACGGCCCCGGTTCCTGGCGCCGGCACCGCCCGATTGCGGAAGTAGCCGCCGTCGTCCTGGTACATCACCGCCAGACGCAGGCCCAACGTGTCGGTGACCGGGCCCGACACGATCGCCTCGCCGCGCCAGGTATTCGACGGCGCTCCGTACGACAGCCGGGCGGTGGTCTCGAGCTGCTGCCCCGGATCCGCAGTGCGGATCGAGATTACGCCGCCTGGGCTGTTCTTGCCGAAGAACAAGGCCTGTGGCCCCTTCAGCACTTCGACTTGCGCCATGTCGAACAAGCCAACCGAATAGGCGAGACCCTGGCTCAACTGCAATCCGTCGAGATTGAGTGAAACCGACTGGTCGATCCCCGGGTCCAGCGAGGACGTGCCGATGCCGCGCACCGATATTTGCGTACCGACTTCGAGCGGAGCGACGCCGAGCACTACGCCCGGCACCAGCGAGCTGATGTCATCGAGGCTGGTGACCTGCTGGCGATCGAGCGTATCGCCCGTGAGGACTGCCTCGATCACCGGCACCTTGAGGATCGACTCCTGGCGCTTGCGCGCAGTCACGATGATGTCGGCGGTCTGATCGCTCGCCAGGCCGCTGGGAGGCGAAGTCGCGACCGATTGCGCGCAAGCCGGCTGGTATAGCCCAGCAGTCGAGGCGAGCAGCCAGAATGGCAGCTTGGACTTGCCTAGCATGTTTCAGACACTCCCACTTTTATTGTGTTCTTAGCTTTGTCTACTCGCCAGCCCGCACCTCACCAGCCTGCGAGCGGAGCGAGGATGCGTTGGTGCAGTTCGGCGAACATCGCCGCCATCCCCGCTTCCCCCAGTGGCAGCTCACCGCTCGAGGCGATGTTGAACTCGGTCACGCCCGCGTCGCGGTAGCGCCTGAGATCGTCGAGCTCGGCCGAGCTGTAGATAATCTTGATGATGCGCAGTTCGGCCGGATCGCGCCCGCTGTCCCGGGTCATCGCGTGCAGCCGCGCGATGGTGGCAGGCGCTTCGCTCAGCGGAAGGTTGTAGGGCAGCCACCCATCCCCTCTCTGTGCCACCCGCTTCATCGCCGCCGTGCTTTCGCCGCCGATCAGGATCGGCACACCGCCGGCGCGCGAGGGCTTGGGAAAGGCATAAGCATCGGTGAAGCGGTAAGCGGTTCCGTGATGCGTGGACGCTTCCTCCAGCCACAACGCGCGCATGGCATCGATCGCCTCGTCCGTGCGCTTGCCGCGGCTGGCGAAGTCACTGCCCACCGCGTCCGCTTCCTCCTTGGCCCAGCCCACCCCGGCGCCGAGCAGCACCCGGCCTTCGGAAAAGCTGTCGAGCGTCGCGAGGGCCTTGGCGAGCAGCACGGGATTGCGCTGCGGCAGAATCAGGATGTTGCTGCCAACCTCGATCGAACGAGTGGCTGCGGCGGCCCAGGCCATGCCCAAGACCGGGTCGACGATCGGATTGCGCACGTCTGCAAAGGGGATCTCGTCGTCGCCGAACTGCAGCGGAGCATCGTTCGACTGCTCGGGCAAGTCCTGCCCGGAGCCATCCGCATAAGGGTAGCGTGACTGCGGATAGCTGCGGAACTGCACGACGTGCTCTGGGAACCAATAGTGCGCCAATCCTGCCTCTTCGGCCAGCCGAGCTGATGTGCGGATGAATTCGCCCGATGCGTAAGCACCGATTCCCGCGCAGGTGATCCCGACCTTCATCGGGGGCTGCCTGGCCTCAGCCGGGTCATAGGATCGGCCGTCCTTGCGGCCAGCCCATCAGGTCCCAACCCTCGGGCGAGGCCCAGACATACTCGCAGTAGTGCCCCAGGCTTTGCCGGCCATCGAGGTAGATGTATAGCAAGCCGGGCACCTCGCCTTCGAATGCGAGCGGCAGGCCTAGCTGTGCGATCTCGGCACGCATGGCATCGCGGTCATCGCGCCTCACTGCAGTGTGGTGGAAGCGCGGCGTCGGGTCCTGCGGGTCCTGCGGAAGATAAGGCAGGTAGTGATCGACGAAGCCGCCGAGCGGCTGGATCAATTCTATCTGCAAACCGCCCGCCCAGGCGAAGCCGGCCCGGACGCTTGCCGGCTTGTCACCGTCCGGGGTGTGGAACACCATCTCTGGCTTCAGCACGGTGAAGTCGCGCAGACCAAATCGCTCGCCCAGATCTTCGATGGCCCGATCGATGTCGTGCGTCACGTATGCGTTCTGGTAATGACCGGCCAGGTACATCCCGTGCTCCCGAGGCGACGCGGTTCGTTGCCACTCGTCAGAACGAGTGCTGCCGCAGTGCGGTTAAACTGTTTGCTTTACCTGACCGCGTCAAGCAGAGCGGCGTGCCTGCTCGTGCGCGCGCTCTTGTCCTGTCGTGCGCAGACGGGAGCTACTTCTATCAGGTTCTTCGTGACGATTCGACAGCACGCAACAAGTCGAGGGTCTCGCCGGAGAGTGGAGCCGTGAGAGCGCTTGCCAGCATGTCGATCATGTTGGCCGACGTGAGGCTCAGACTCGCCTGGTCGAGCTCACCATTCGATAGCTGCTCCTCGGCACTGGCCAGGATCGAGTGGATCAGGCTGATAAGGTGATGGATTCGAAACTTGCGCACGTGTTTGGGCAGGTAGGAAAGGAACCTTTCGATTTCCGCATATATCTGCACGCCGGCAGGGGTCACTGTCTTCACAGCGTCGAGATCGAGCCGAAAACGGCCATATTGCGAGATGAATCGCAGGTAGTAGTTACCCTCCTCGCGCGGGAACAACTCCTCCGTAAGCGGCTCAATGAAAGCTTCAAGGTAGAACCGGATGTCCTTGGTCCGTCCGGTGCGAGCCAGCATCTCGGCGCGGCGACGATCGAGCCGGAGCCAGCGGTGCCGCAGCACGGCATGAACCAGTCCGTCGCGCGAGCCGAAATGGTAGTGCGCGGCGGCGATGTTTTTCTGGTTGGCGGCCTGGTTAATCTGCCGCAGCGACACTCCCTCGATCCCCCGCTCGGCGAACAGCCGTTCCGCCGCCAGGATCAACGCGAGCTCGCCTGGTCCTGGGGCTTCCGCGGGGGTGAGGTCTGGATCAAGGTTCAACGGCTCTCCTTCCGGCATCATCAAGGTGCTTGACAGGGTTCATGTAAATCACTCAGTTTAGAAGCGCGAGCAAGTGCTCGTGCATGCGGGCGAGGACATGACCATCGCACCCGAATGAGCATGACTGGGGCGCGGCCGCAATGTCCGGCGAGCAGCCGATCGGCATGCAGATGGGCGGAGGGGGGAAAGGCGTGGGACTTCTGGACGGCAAAGTCGCCCTCGTCACCGGTGGCGGAACCGGCATCGGCAAGGGCATCGCGCGCATGTTCGCCGCGGAAGGCGCGAAGGTCGTGGTCGCCGCGCGGCGGCAGGAGCCACTCGAACAGACGTGCCGCCATGCGCCCGAGGCAATCAGTTGGGCTCAGATGGACCTGACGAGCCCCGAGGATCGCGCCCGCACGCTCCAGATCGTGCTCGACCGTCACGGCAGGCTGGACGTGCTCGTCAGCAATGCCGGCGCGCAGCTGTGGAAGAGCTTCGACGAGACCACCGAGGACGAGATCGACACGATCTACACGACGAACCTTGCCGCGACCGCGCGCTTGATCAAGCAAGCGCTGCCGCTACTCGAAGCGACCAAGGGCAATATCGTCGTGATCTCGTCGACGGCCGGGCGCTACACAGTCGTTCCCTCGCAGAACCTGTCGGTTTACGGCGCATCCAAGGCCGGGTTGAATCAGCTCACTCGCAGTCTGGCGCCCGAGCTGGGGGTAAAGGGCGTCCGGATCAACGCCGTCGCGCCGGGCCTCACGCGCGGCGAATATTCGGGAGAGTCGATCGATCTGGAGGCGGACGAGGCCACGCGCGAGTGGATCCGCTCGGTCACGCCGCTCGGCCGCATCGGCGAACCCGAAGACATCGCCCAAAGCGTCGTGTGGCTCGCCAGCGATCGCGCAGCCTGGGTCACCGGCCAAGTCATCGATGCCAGCGGCGGCTGGCAGATCGCAGCCGGCTAAGCATGCCGACCGCCCTCGTCACCGGCGCTGCGGATGGCATAGGTCGCGCGACGGCCGAGCGTCTGGTCCGCGAAGGTTGGAGCGTCCTGGCGGCTGACCGCGACGCCGACCGGCTGGAGTGGGCCGCCCAAGCCGGGATCGCCAGCCTGGTTGCGGACATCAGCAGCGAGACAGACAACGCCCGCATGGTCGCACACATGGAGGCGCGTTTCGGCGGGCTCGACGCGCTGGCACTCAACGCGGGGGTGACCGGTGGAGGATCGATCGACAGCCTCTCCATGGCCGCCTTCGAGCGCGTCGTTGCCATCAACTTGTTCGGTCCGGTGCTCGGCATCAAGGCGGCGTTGCCGCTGCTGCGCTGCAGTAAGCAGCCCGCCATTGCGATCACCTCCTCGACGATGGGGCTTGCCGGCTATGCCGAGAACTGGGCCTATTGCAGCACCAAACATGCGCTGATCGGACTGGTCCGCGCGCTGGCGCGGGAGCTGGGCTGCGAGGGCATCCGCATCAATGCGCTGTGCCCCGGCCCGACCAGGACCGGCATGACCCGCGCGATGGAGGCCGTGGCTCCCGAACACTTCGCGATGCTGACGCAGAAGGTTCCGCTCCAGCGCTGGGCCGACCCCGACGAAATGGCCGCGGTGATCGCATTCCTTGTTTCCCCGGCCGCGTCCTACGTGACCGGGCACGCCATGGTAGCCGACGGCGGAGCCATGGTCGGCACTGGCCTGGTCGGGCCGCGGACGGCCACGGCTCCGGCCATCCCCCTTGAAATCCAGACATGAGGCGGAACCATGAGCGACAACAAGACCGTGATGGCGCAGGAGAACTTCTCCCCCAACACCACAGAACCAGCGGCTGAACCCGGCGATTTCTCCAGCGATAAAGCTGCGCTCGCCTGGGCCGAGGGTCAGCTCGACAAGCTTATTGGTGCGATGCGCTACAAGCTGGAAAAGCACGTCGTCGGCTGGCCTGAGGATGACCGTGAGCTCAATACCTACGAGGCCTTCCGGCACTTGCTGCGCGACATCAACTTCGGCCACTCCGCCTATGTCGAGGCGGACTATGAGAACCCTGCCTTCGCCAAGATGGGGGCGACCAGCCGCATCAACTTTCAGCTGCCCTCCCCTGATTGCATGTACCACTCGGTCGTGCTGCACAGCGACTATACCTACCTCATCAAGGGGAAGCGCGGGTCAGCCGCGATCTTCCAGCTGGCGATCTATGCGGGGCATGCCTGCGACCTTGTCGGGTGGAAGACGGTATCGGTGGCCAACAACATCGACCAGGCGGACCATCTTTGGCCAGGAGCCGAGGTGAACATCGTCCTCAGCAAGGAGCGACCCGCCGACCTCGGCCACGCCTTGTGGATGGAGATGCCCGAGGGGCCCAGCGAGCTGCACAGCCGCCAGTACTACGGCGATTGGCTGACCGAAGAGCCTGCAGACCTGATGATCCGCATGGAGAGCCAGACCTTCCCCGCGAAGGTGCTGGACGCACAAAGCGCGGCGACGCGCTTCGATCGGCTGGTCAACCTGCTGCGTGTCCACACCGACTTCTACCGCGCCGGCGTGGAGTCACACTTGCGCCACGAGCCTGGCGAGATCCCGGAACTGGTCTTCCCCGGCGCCTTCGTGGGCACGACCTACTTTCCCGGCCACTTGCGCTGCCAACCGGATGAAGCCGTGATCATCGAGATCGAGGACACCGGCTCGGGCTACTGGAACACCGCGCTGTTCCAAATGCAGTTCGAAAATCTCGATTGGTGGTCGCGCTCGTCCTCGTTCAACAGCACCCAGGCGCATGTCGACGGCGACGGCAAGGTGCGCTTTGTCGCCAGCTGGAGCGATCCGGGCGTGCCGAACTGGCTCGACTGCTCGGGCCGCGTGCTAAGCCTCATCGCGTTCCGCTTCTTCCGGGCGCCGACCAAGCCCGCCAACCCGACGCTGCGGACGGTCCCGCTCGCCGACGTTCGCGATCATCTGCCCGCCGACACGCCGACGGTGACCCCCGACGCGCGGCACCGCCTGCTGAGCGACCGCCTAGTCTCCGCCTACCGCCGCCGCATGGCCGATTTCTGAGGACTCGCGTGATGACCGATCAGCTACGGCACAAGCTGCTCTTCGAGCCGATCCTTGACGAGGCGTTTCGCGAGTCCGGCACCGGCGCCACCGACTTTCGGGACCGGGGTTTCCTTTCCAACCTGCAACGCGTGCTGGAGATACCCACGCGGCTCGAGATGTCGGCACGCGGGCTCGAAGGCATGCACGCCAACACCCTGCGCTGGCTAGTTAACCGCCTGCGCTACGAGGCGGACGTGGCGCGCCATCCCGAGATCCTGGAGGAGGACGTTTCCGACCCGATCGTCGTTCTGGGCCTGCCGCGTTCGGGTACGACCAAGGTCCAACGCTTCCTCTCGTCCGATCCCAACCTCCAGGCGACGCCGGCATGGGCGATGTGGAACCCGGCGCCGTTCCCGAGCGAGCAGCGCGGCGAGCACCACCTGCGCGTCAAATGGGCCGCGCAGATGATGGGGCACGTCACCAACACGGACGTCAGCTACCAGAAGATGCACGAGTTCGCCGCCAATGAAGCGGACGAGTCCAGCTTCATCCCGCTCGCGAACTTCGACTACGTGATGCAGTATACGACCGCGCCAGACCAGGTGTTCCTGGACTGGGCACGCACGGTGAACCGCGTCTCGCCGCTCACCTTCCTCAAGCGCATGCTGCAGTACCTGCAGTGGCAGAACGGCGGGCCCAAAGGACCCTGGCTGCTCAAGAACCCCGGCCATACCGGCGAGATGGCCGAGATGGCCGAGGTTTTCCCACGCGCGACCTTCGTCATCTCGCGGCGCGACTTGTCGAACACCATGGGATCGAGCTTCCGGATGATGGACGAGATCCTGACCAACACGTTTGAGACACCGAACAAGCAGCGCTACGCGCACGAGACAGTCGAGTACTGGAGCTACGAACTCAACCGCTATCACATGCAGAAGGCGGCGCTGGGCAGCTCGATCCGCCTGGTGGAGGCGGACTACAAGGCTTGCGTAAAGGACGGCATCGGCGTCGCCAAGCAGGTCTACGCCGCGGCCGGGCTGCCGTGGACGACCGAAGGCGAGCAAGCGATGCGCCAATGGGACATCGACAATCCGCGGCACAAGCTGGGCGCCTACGACTACAAGCTGGAAGACTGGGGCTGGACCTCCGATGCAATCGAGGCGGCGTTCGGACCTTCCGGCCCCGACTGGCGGGGGCGCTGACATGACCGACGCACTGCAGCCCTACCCGCACCTCGCCGACGCACTCGAGGGCACCCTGCTCGATCCTGCAATCCAGGCGCGGCCCAACTTCTACTACCGCGAGCTGCGCACGCGCGATCCAGTGCACTACGATCCGCAACTCAACATGTACCTCGTTTCGCGTTTCGAAGACCTGCAGGCGGTGACCAAGGACCCGATCACCTTTTCGTCTGAGCAAGGCTACAAGGCGCAGACCGCCAAGGGTTTCCAGGACGAGTTCCAGGAGATCCTGCGCACTCACGGTGGCGGCTTCTTTCCCGATGCGATCAAGACCGATCCGCCCTATCACACGCGCATCCGCAAGCTGATGGAGAGCGCCTTCACCGCGCACCGGGTCAAGGAGCTGGAGCCCAAGATCGAGGGTGTGGTGCGCGACATCATTGCCGGGGTTGCTGCGGACGGTCGCTGTGATGGGGTGCGCGACATCGCGGCGCCGATCACGATCCGGTTCATCTGCGAACAGATGGGCCTGGGCGAAGTCGACGGGCAGAAGATCATCGACTGGTCCTATGCCGTGGTCGCGCAGCAAAGCCGCATGCAGAGCCGCGAGGACATGGTGGTAAATGCCATGCTGATTGCCGAGCTGCAGCAGTTCCTCATCGCCCACATCCGCGATCGCGAGGCCGAGCCGAAGGAGGACATGATCTCCGACCTCGTCCATGCGCGGCTCGAAGGCGAGGACACGCTGACCTTCCCCGAAGTCGTCTCGCTCGTACGTGCGATGCTGATCGCTGGCAACGAGACCACCGCTACCGCGATCGGCCACTTGCTGGTGCTGCTGGCGACCCGGCACGACGTCGCCGAAGAGCTCTACGCCAATCGCGACGACAACCGCTGGCTCAACCGCTTCGTCGAAGAGCTGCTACGCTGGGAACCGCCCTCTCGTGGCCTCACCCGCATGACCACGCGCGAGGTGGAACTGGGCGGAACTGTTTTGCCCGAGGGCGCGCACCTGTTGCTGCTGTGGGCCTCTGGCAACGATACCGACACCGTTTTCCCCGACCCGCGCACGTTCGACATGACGCGCGAAAACGTCGGGCGGCACTTGTCGTTCGGTGCCGGCGCGCACCGCTGCATTGGCGCCGCGCTTGCCCGCATGGAGATCAAGCTGGCCGCGCGCGAGATTGTCAGGCAGCTGACCGACCTGGAACTTCTGGTGCTGGTCGACGAGATCCGCTTCGTGCCGACCATCGCCACGCACCCGATCGCCACTCTGCCGCTTACGTTCCGACGCCGCGATCAGGCCTGAGACAAGGGACCATGGGAGAGTGACGATGTTTATCCGCGGACACATGCAGAACGCCTATGTCACCCACGACCTCGACAAGGCCGTCGAGATGATGGGGAACCAGTTCGACATGCAGAATTGGGACCGGATCGATCCAGACATGGTGGTCAACACGCTCGAAGGGCCTAAGCCGCTCCAGTGCCGCGTCGCCAGCACTTGGGCGGGCGGGCTGAACATCGAGCTGATCGAGCCGGTCGGCGGCTACGTCGAGCACTACGTCAACATGCTGCCCGATGATCGCAGCGACGCGGTGCCGCGCTTCCACCACATCTCCCTGCGCCGCGACAACGAGGCGGAGATGCGCGAGGAGGTCGCCCGGCTCGGTCTGCCGCTCGCCTTCGAGGGCCCGCTCTCGACCAAGGACAAGATCCCTAGTCTGGTGTTCATCTACCTCGATGGCCGAAAGACCTTGGGTCACTATGTCGAGTTCACCTGGAAGAGCGACGAGGCCTGGAGGTTCGTGGGCTGGCCCGAGGGACGCCCGGTGTGGTGAGCCCGCGCGGCGACCTCCTCGGCAAAGTGGCGATCGTCACCGGCGGTGCGAACGGCATCGGCGCGGCGACGGTCGGGGCGGTGGTCGAGCAAGGCGGGCGCGTGGTCATCGCCGATCTTGCCGACGAGGCCGGCCAAGCGCTTGCCGAGCGGCTGGGTGACGCCGCGCGCTACCGACACGTAGACGTGGGCGTCCGCGCGCAGATGGGCGGGCTTGTTGAGTTCGCGGTCGAGACCTTCGGCACGCTCGACCTGATGTTCAACAACGCCGGCATCACCGGCGCGTTTCACCAGCGCTTCCTTGACGATCCACTCGACGACTTCGAGCAAGTGCTGCGGATCAATCTCGCTAGCGTCATGTGGGGCAGCCAGTGCGCCGCGCGGCACATGGCCCGTCGCGGCAGCGGCGTGATCGTAAACACCGCCTCGATCGCCGCCCTCGATCCCGGGTTCTCGATCCCCGCTTACCGCGCGTCCAAGGCCGGCATCATCAACTTCACCCGCTCCATCGCCGTCGACTTGGGCGAGTACGGCATCCGGGTGAACGCGGTCGCGCCCGGCGGCATCCCGACGACGATGAACAGCCTGGTGGAGCCTGGCTTGTCGCCCGCGGACTTCGCCGAGCTGCAGACCCATCTCGAGCCGCTGCGGCTGATCAAGCAACCGCTGAAGAAGCCCGGCAAGCCAAGCGACATCGCGGAGATGGTGGTATTCCTCGCCAGCGACCGCGCCAGTCATATCACCGGACAAGTCATGGTCGTCGACGGCGGCGTCACGGCCGGCTCCACGCTGAACCAGACCGCGCTGCTGGCCGAAGGCAGGAACGCCTTTCTCGCAAGCCGCGCTTCCGACCGCCATCCTGAGGGAGAGCCTGGATGACCACCAAGACCACACAGATCCTTGCCGAACTCGCCGACCGCGAGGCCATTCGCGAATGCCTTGCCCGCTACTGCCGCGGCGTCGACCGGCTCGATGCAGAGATGGTGCGCTCCGCCTACTGGCCCGACGTCGTCGACACGCATCTCTCATTCCAGGGCGATGCCGAGGAGTTCATCGCGTGGTCCTTTGCGGCGATGGGCAGCATGGACCAGACCCAGCACTTTTCCGGGAACGCGATCATCGCCATCCGGGACGATACCGCCGACGTCGAGTCCTACTTCTTCGGCTTCCACCGCGTGAACGGCCCGGATGGCAAGTTCGATCTCATCGCCGGCGGCCGCTATGCCGACACGTTCGAGAAGCGCGATGATGAATGGCGTATCATCCGGCGCATGGTGATCACCGACTGGTACCGCCAATTCGAGAACTCGGCTGATTGGACCCACGGCATGATGGGCTTCATGATCCAGCCCGGCGGCCGCTACCCCGACGACGACAGCTACCGGCTGATCAACCTGGAGTAGCGGCCCGAAGCTGAACATCGCGATGCCCCTCGATTTCCGCATTGAGCGGTAGGATCCGTCGCTCCGCCTCAGGTAGCGTCCTTTTTGTAGAACACTCGGAGAAGTCGGAAAATGGAGGACGGCAAAATCAAGCGTTCCCGCGAGCAGCGGATCCAAGAGATGCTCGACCACTACGAGATCGCCAAGACGGTCGCCGTTTACTGCCACGGCTGCGACCGAATGGATCACGACCTGTGCCGCAGCACCTACCTTGAGGATAGTTGGGACGATCACGGCCTCAACAAGTGCCCAGGACCAGAGTTCGTGACGCGACTGATGCGTTCGCTGCCGAGCAGCAACTCGTGCTTCCATAGCCTTGGTCAGACACTGATCAACGTCGATGGCGATGACGCCGGTGCCGAGACATATTTCATCGCGGTGGTTCGAGCGCCGCGGCCGGGCGAGCCTGACGTCGAAAACCTAAATGTGATCGGCGGGCGCTATGTCGATACCTTGCGACGCGTAGAGGACGAATGGTTCGTGAAGCGCCGGCTATGCGTGCGCGACTGGTCTATCAACCAACCCATTGCTGAGGACTGGCTGCTCGGCCACGGCCATGTGCAAGGCCATCGTTCACAGGACGATCCTTCCTATGCAGTGCTGGGGCTCACGCACTCGGGGCAATTTGGTCGGGCGCGAACAGCGAGCGAGTAGCAGCGCAGCCTCGGACTTTCCTCTCGTCGTGCGCAAATCGCGACGCAGCAGGTCGGGACCGTGCCGGATCGCGCAAGCCGTGGTGGTCACGATGGTAACGTAGTTCTCAAAAGACATCGTGCCGCAAGGGCATGGTCTGACCCTAGTGCTGGCTTGTCGTCATCTTGGCTGATTCTTGACGCGCACTGCACAAGCACTTGCTTGTGACTATCGGTTCGTATTTCAAAGTTTCTATTCTCGTCCGACTGAGTGAAGTTGGATTCACTCAATAGCCGCTGTTGGCACGCGTGATCCATCGCGCGTCGATGGGTTTCGAGAAAGGCCGCCGAATCGCGATCGGCATAAGAGGGGAGATGGAACATGCAAAGGCTCACGTCGTTCGTGCTGCTTGCGGGCACTGCACTCGGAATGCTCGGGTTCGCAGGCGCGGCATCTGCCCAGTCGCAATCCGAGCCGCAGGCACAAGATCGTCCCGTTCGGGACCAGAGTGAGATCATCGTCACTGCCCGCAAGCGTGAAGAGTCAATCCTCAAGGTTCCCGTGGTTGAGGCGGTTGTCTCGGGTGAGACGATCGCACAAGCGCAGATCACCTCCCTGGAAAGCCTCGTCACTCGCGTGCCTGGCGTCAACATCGGCTCTGCGGTGCTTTCGATCGGGCCACAGATCTCGCTGCGAGGCGTCGGCACCAGCAGCCTCGACGCCGGCATCGACCAGTCCGTGTCGCTCAACGTCGACGGCCTCTCGCTGACGCAGGGTCTGGCCTATGCCGCGGGCGTGTTCGATCTCGCCCAGGCCGAAGTCCTGAAGGGGCCACAGGCCCTGTTCTTCGGCAAGAACAGCCCGGCGGGCGTGGTCTCGCTGCGCAGCAACGATCCCGGCAACGAGGTCGAGGTGATCGCCAGGCTGGGCTACGAGGCCGAGGCGCAAGAGAAACGCGGCGAGCTCATCCTTTCCACGCCCGTCACGGACACGTTTGGCGTACGTTTCGCCGGCATGGCCGACTTCCAAGATGGCTTCTTCCGCAATCGGGCCCAGAACCTCACGCCTGCAGCTGTCGGATCCGCCCGACCCTCGTTCAAGTACCCCGAGAGCCGGAGCTTCATCGTGCGCGGCACGGCGGTCTGGGAGCCGAGCGCCACCTTCAAGGCACGCCTGAAGGTGAACTACACCGTCGACGATGTGAAGGGTGATGCATCGCACGGGCAGGTTACGACGTGCCCTGAAGGCATCGCTCCCTCTTCCACAGGCATCCTGTACCTCAATCCGCGAGAAGATTGTAAGCTCGATCGGGACATATACGTCGTCTACTTCAATCCGGCGACTTTCACGGGCCGCAACTTCGGTGTTCCGTTCATTCGTCGCAAGCAGAAGTTCGGCACACTCGAGCTCAACTACAATGCCAGCGACACAATCGGCCTGACGTCAGTGACGGGATATTACCGGGTCGATTCGGACTCGATGATCAATGCGGTTCAGACGGGTTTCGCGGGTTCGCCGTTTGCAGCCGATAACGCGTTCTACCGTAACGATTTCACTCAGGAACTGCGCCTCGATACGGAATTCGACGGACCGCTGAACCTTACACTTGGCGCGTTCTATCAGGACGGTGAGATCTACAACCAGATCCGGTTGCCGGTAAACCGCGCGATCCTGCCGCTCCCACTCTTCCCCAATGGCTATCTCGCGAACGGTTCGCACCACATCGATATCGAAGCGTACTCCGGCTTTGGACAGCTGCGGTACAAGATCGTGCCCACGCTGGAACTGGCGGTCGGCGCCCGTTATGCGCATGAAACGCGTAGCGATCAGGTCTTCAACCTTGGCGGGGCGACGCCAGTCGACATCTCCCTGCCCAACAGGGGCAAGTTCAGCACTGCCAACGTCTCTCCGGAGGCGACGCTCACGTGGACGCCGACCGATGACTTCACCCTGTTCGGCGCGGTCAAGCAGGGCTACAAATCCGGATCGTTCACGATTACCACGCCGTCGGCAGCACCGGCTTTCGGCGACGAGAAGGTGCGCGGCGGCGAGGTCGGCGTGAAAACGCGATTGGCGAACCGCCAGTTGAACCTCAATCTCGCGGGCTACTATTACGAGTACAAGGGCCTGCAGGTCGGCGTCTCGACGATCGATCCCGTGCTTGGCATCACCCAGGTGCAGACAGTGAACGCGGCGAGTGCGCGCGTTTACGGTATCGATTTCGATCTGACCTACCGCCCCAACAGAATCGAGGGTCTGATGGTCAGCGCGGCTGCGAACTGGAACAAGGCCAAGTTCGACGATTTCCGGGATGCCCAGTGCACGCGCGGCCAGACGATCGCACAAGGCTGCAACTCGAACCGCGATCCGCGGACCGGTCTCTTCACAGGCCAGGACCTGACCGGTATCCCGCTGATCCGCGCGCCCGAATGGCAGCTGAGCGGGAACATCGACTATGACCTCCCTGTGTCGAGCACCGACAAGGTGCGGCTCGGTGTCGGAGCACAGTACAGCTCGCGCTACCTCACCGCGCTGGGACGTGGCGACCGGTTTTATCAGGACGCTTACGCCATGTTCGACGCCAACGTCGCTTACGTGGGCAACGACGGCAAGTGGGAGGTTTCGCTGCTCGGGCGCAACCTGGGAAACAAGATCACCACCGGCAGCTGCACTGCGTCGAACATCCAGGAAGGTCAAAATCCGCTGCGCTCCAGCACGCAGGTGTCGGGTGCTGCGACCAGCGGCTCAGCAGGCCTTCCCGAAGTGACCTGCGTAGCCCGGCGTGGACGCGAGATCTGGGCTCGCTTCAGCGTGAGTCTCTAGCCGCCTGGGCCCGCCTGACCTTAGGTTGACTTGCGCTCCCCGGCCTGGCGAGCCAAGTTAATCACCGAACCGTAGTCTGCAATTAAGAACAAGGCTCGCGCTTTATATAATCACTGGCGTGAGCTGACAAACCGCTCTCGGCCGCCGGTAACCCAGGTACGATCATGCACCGCGTTGTGACCAATCCCATGATGCTGCCGTTGGTTCACATTCGCGCCGGCAGTTGGACGCGGGTCCGCGGCTTGGCGCCTAGGCTGCTAATGGGCAAATGGCATCAACAAGCGAGTGAACTTAGGTCCGAACTGCTGTAGGATTGGGTGCTGCGGCGGGGGCATGGAGACAGGCAATGGGACACTCCTCGCTGGACCCTGCATTCGATGATCTTCGACCCTGGAACGAAGGGCGGGTGGTCGGAGCTAAGCGGGCACTCAAACCGCAGCAGGTCTGGGCTATTCGGTTCTGGCTCCACCAGCACCGAAGGCTACGAGATCGCGCACTCTTCGACTTCGCTATCGACAGCAAACTCCGTGGCTGCGACGGGTCAAAGTTCGGATCGGAGACATAACAGCCGGTGGTCGCATCCGCGACCGGGCGATCGTGGTGCAGCAAAAGACCAAGCGGCCGGTGCAATTCGAGATCGTTGAACCCGCTCGGCAGTCCCTGCTCTCCTGGCCTGAGCGACGTGGAGGCACCTTGAACGATTTCGTTTTCCCGAGCCGCAACGGCTACATGGATCACATGAGCACGAGGCAGTATGGCAGGCTTGTGAGGGAGTGGGTTACAGGCATCGGCCTTCAGGCTGAGGAGTACGGAACGCACTCGCTTCGGCGCACCAAAGCATCAATCATCTACAAGGCTACCGGCAACCTACGTGCCGTGCAGATCCTGCTTGGTCACGCCAAAATCGAGAGCACCGTCCGTTATCTCGCGTGGACGTAGAAGACGCGCTTGAACTATCGGAGCGAACAGAGATTTGATTTTTGTTGGCGCGGCCAGTCACGCGCGCGACGTGAAGCGACACATAGCCCGGATCGGCGCCAGCAGCGCAGCGGCGGTGACCCACTTCCGGCCACTCAGACCGCCCTTCCCGATCGCCGACTTTTGCCCGTTGTTCACCTAGATGGCCGACCGCCTTCAGAGCGCCGGGCTCGACAGCGAAGTGGCTCAATCAGGTGGAAACCGCGCACAAACGAATGCACCACCTCTTCCGACCTAGCGTCGGCCCCTATAGGGCTCACAGGCGAGCCCGTCGCTGTCGCCATCAAGGTTCGGATTGTATGCTGCCGTTCCTCTGCGCATCGGAGCCGCTCCTGCGGCTCGGGCCTGATCGCAGTTACGGTACATGTACCCTGAGCTTCTAGGCTGCCAGCGGACCGGCGCACTCCATTGTCCAGAGCTGGGTGAGCGCAGCGCGTCAGGATCGCGCGGATGGGCGCGCCTCCAATCCACTGGCATGTCGAACTTGGTCGCCCAGATCCCGACCTTTCCGACCCTCGCGCGAGCCTCAATCACTGCATAGTCGGCCCGTCCATTCTCCAAAACGATCGCGTATCCTTGCGCAACGAGCTGCGCTGCCACGTCCTGTCCGTTGATCATGCAGTTCGCCACGGTCCTGTTGTACACGTCGGTTTCACGACGAATGCAGGTGACCAGGCGATTGTCGATCAGCACGCCAAGCGCAGAGGCAGCGTCAGCCCCGCACGCCCATTCCGAATGATTTACCTGACAGGTCTGGCGATACTCCGGCGCGTCGACCCCGAACAAGCGGACCTTCGTGCCCGCGACCTCAAAGCTGTCACCGTCGCCAGCGTGGGCGGTACCGGTGATCGTTTGTGCAACGGCGGGCTGAAACGACGCGAGGGCCGCGAGGATGGCGAGGCGGATCATGGTGCGGAGGCTACGCAGGTTGGATTACCAGAGAATTGATCGCGATCATCTAACAGACGGTCCTGGGTCGGTGACCGGCCTTCTTCATCCGTCGCTTGATAGATCACATCAATTCAGGGATGGACTGAACCCAGGTTGATGACTGTTCATAGTAGACCTGACATTGCGCTAGCATGAGAATGGCGCCACGTTCTCGGCATGAAAGGCGTCTTCGAGATCAGCGGTGCGTCGCGCTACGATGACCTAATTGCTGAGCGCTATCACTTCCCGCGCATCTACCTACGTGCAGCCGAAGCGTGCGTCGGCGATTGGATTGTCTATCGAGAAACCGGCTCGGCCGGCGGTCGAAAGGCGTATGTGGGGGCCGGTCGGGTGCACAGCATCGACCCTGATCCCGCTGACCGCACCCTCTTCTACGCCCGCATCAAAGACTTCATCGAGTTCGACGGTCCTGTGCCGTACCGCGATCCGGACGGCCGCTTCCAGGAGCGCATGCTGCGCGAACTGGACGATCCGGCCACCGCCGGTCGGACGCTGCGCGGCCGCTCGGTTCGCGCCATCGACGATGCTGACTTTGCCGCCATCGTGAACGCCGGCTTGGTCGACACGCTGTCCCCCGAATATGCGATCCGGCTCGAGCTCGATCCACGGCACATCGATGCCTCGACTGCCACTTTGCTGGCCTCACCGCCTGACGAGCGGCGCATCGCGCAGCTACTGCTCAACCGCAAGGTGCGCAGCGCCGCCTTCCGAGGCCATGTTCTCGACGCTTATGACAGCCGGTGCGCGGTAACAGGTCTGCGCATGGTCAATGGTGGCGGCAAGGCCGAGGCTCAGGCCGCGCATATCTGGAGCGTCGCCGATGGCGGGCCGGATGTCGTACAGAATGGCATTGCCCTCTCTGCGACCGCGCACTGGCTGTTCGACCGCCACCTCATCAGCCTCGATGACGAGTGCCGACTACTGGTGTCGCACAACAAGGTGCCGTCCGAGCTCATGCGCCTGTTCCCGCAACCGGGCGAGCGCGTGCACCTGCCTGCCGATCCACGGCTGCATCCGCGCCCCGACTATGTCGCCCGGCACCGTGCACGCTTCGCAGGGCTCGACGCTTGAGCGGGTACTCGGACGTCATCGCTGCCTATGATGGCCAAGCCAACATGCTGGCCGAGAGGTATGAGGCGGTATCGTCCGAACGGATGCTGGCGCAGGTATTGGCCCTTATCGCTGTTGAAAGTGACGGCAAACTTGCCCTCGATGTCGGCGCTGGCACTGGGCGTGACGCGGCTTGGCTGACCTCTCTCGGCTACGAGGTCGTGGCGGCCGAGCCGGCTCCTGAAATGCGCCGGATCGCAGCCGAGAAGCATCAGAGCCGCGGCATCCGGTGGGTGAGCGATGCCCTGCCCTCTCTCGACCATGTTCATGAGCTTGGGCTTGCCTACGAACTCGTGCTGCTGTCAGCTGTTTGGCAGCACGTCGCGCCTGCCGATCGGCCTCGCGCCTTCCGCAAACTCGCCTCGCTGATGAAGCCGGGCGGCGTGCTGGTGATGACGCTGCGCCACGGTCCCGCGCCGTCCGGTATGCAGATGCACCCGACTTCAACTGCCGAAATCGAGGGACTGGCCCGGGTACATGGGCTGGAGGTGCTGCGGGTTGCGACCTCCAGTGATCAGGGCGGACGCGCCGGTGTGACCTGGGACGTCATGGCGCTGCGCATGCCCGATGACGGCACCGGCGCGCTCCCGCTGGTGCGCGGGATCGTCCTATCCGACGAGAAGTCGTCTACCTATAAGCTGGCGCTGCTCCGGTCCGTGGCACGCATTGCTGAATATGCACCTGCTGCAGCTACGCCGACACCTGAAGGCCGCGATGCAGTCGAGGTGCCACTGGGTCTAGTCGCACTGAACTGGCTGCGAATGTACCTGCCGCTGGTGCGAGCCGGACTTCCACAGATGCCGGGCAACATCGGCACCGATCGGCTAGGCTTTGCCAAGGATGGCTTCGAAGCGCTGCTGGCGCTTGGCACGGCGCCGATCGAGCTGCGGGTCGGTGCTTCGCTCAGCGGCGAGCAGGCCGCTGCAGTGGCCTCTGCCCTTTCGCGGGCGGCGCACACGATTGCCAAGATGCCAGCGACCTTCACCCGCTATCCTAACAGCGACATGCAGGTGTTCGGCGTCAGCCGCGCGCGACGGAGAGGCGCACCCGTAACCGTACTTGACCTTGAAATGCTACGCAGCTGGGGTCTGATCGAAGTGCCAGGTCATTTGTGGCGGGCCATGTCCCGCTTCGGTTCCTGGATCGAGCCGATGCTGGTGGCTGAATGGTCGCGCCTCATCCGCGGCTATGCCGATCGAATGGGTTTGGCGGTCGCGCCGGTGCTGCGGAAGCCGCCCTTGCCTGGGCAGAGCCGGTGCGCACCACCGGGCTTGGCCGCGGTATCGTTCAGCGGCTTCTCGATCGCGGGCAATCCATGGAATGCGTCTGGACAGGACGACCGCTCAACCGAAAACCTTCGACATCGATCACTGCCTGCCCTGGTCGGTCTGGCCCTGCGGCGACCTGTGGAACCTCATGCCAGCCCACGCCCGTGTCAACCAGCACGAGAAGCGTGACAGGCTACCCTCGGCCGCGGCAATGGCCAACGCGCGGGAGAGGAATGTAGGATGGTGGGAAGCCGCCTACCTGGATGATGAGGCGCTAAAGCTTCGCTTCTTCCGCGAGGCGGCTTCCGCACTGCCCTTGAGCAGCCCTCAGAGCAGCACCGCAGTGTACGACGCATTGGACTGGCGACGCCTGCGGCTATGGCAGGACCAACAGGTGCCGCAATGGACGCCGCCCGGCGCCTCTACTTGGAGCTGACCCACTTGCGTTGGGGTGGACGCCCCCTGACGGCATCTATGTGCCAAAGTGGAGGTGTTGAAACACCACTGTAGGAGGCGTCCATGGACGAGGTTAGCACAGTCGGCATCGATTTGGCCAAGTCGGTTTTTCAGGTGCACGGGTCGGGATCAGATGGATCTGTCGTGATCCGCAAGAAGCTACGTCGAGACCAGGTTTTGGCATTCTTCGCTCAGTTGCCTCGTTGCGTTGTTGCGATGGAGGCCTGTGCAAGCGCTCATTATTGGGCGCGTGAGATCGCAGCTCTGGGCCATGACACGCGCCTCATCCCGCCGGCATATGTGAAGCCGTTCGTGAAGCGTCAGAAGAACGACATGGCTGATGCAGAAGCAATTTGCGAGGCCGCTCAGCGTCCAACGATGCGGTTCGTGCAAGGCAAGAGCGCACAATCTCAGGCATCGGCGGTCGTCTTTCGTACCCGCGATCTGCTCGTTCGCCAGCGCACCCAGCTAATCAACGCGCTACGCGGGCACCTTACTGAGTTCGGCTATATCGTGCGGCAGGGTATGGGGCACGTGAGCAAGCTGGTCGATCTGGTCCAGGATCCTACATCTGACATCCCGGATGAGGCACGGCCGGTGCTCGTGATCATGGCGGAGAGCTTCCAGGCGCTGCAATCGCAGATCACTCTTCTTGATCGCGAGATCGCCGCTCGTGCAAAGGCAGACCCCGTCGCGAAGCGGCTGATGACCATTCCAGGTGTCGGCCCTGTCGTGGCAACGGCGCTGGTGGCGCTGGCGCCCGCTGCGAGCACCTTCAAGCGCGGGCGTGACTTTGCAGCCTGGCTTGGACTCGTCCCGAGGCAGCATTCCAGCGGTGGCAAGGAGCGCCTCGGTCGTACAACGAAAATGGGTGAACGCAGCTTACGGCGGCTGTTAATACTCGGCGCGAGCTCGGCCGCCAAGGTTGCGGCACGTAATCCCGACAAGGCTGGCGCATGGCTGGCCGGCATGCTGGCGCGCAAGCCGCGGATGCTGGTCACCGTCGCGCTTGCGAACAAGATGGCTAGGATCGTCTGGGCGCTGACGGCGCATGGCGGCTCCTACAGAGCTCCGGCCGTGGCGGCGTAACCCGCAAGGCTTGAGGCGTCAGGGACGCAAGGAAGGTCAGTAGAGAGGTATGGCGCAACGGTCAGAAGACGGGGTCGGGAAAACCAGTGAAATGTCCAGGCGCCTTGAGCGCGCACTTGCGGTCTGGACCCGATCCGCGATCTCCATACAGGCCAGCAGCCGTGATAAAGGCTGCATTAACAGGCCGGACACACGGAAGCACCTGATCCTGCGCGAACAAATCTCTCAAACACCCCCTTGTATCCGGCGGGGCGTCCACACACGGCCATTCAGAGACGCTCGGTCGCCTCCCACAACCTGCCGCTTGTTCACGTTGGCTAGGCGCCAGTTTTCGCGGCTCGGTGCTGTTGTCTGAACCAACCCGACGGGGTGTAAGCATGGCGGTAGGGAACTCTGAGCACGTCGAGCGCCGCCTCAGGGCGACAGTAGAAAAGCGGGACTGCCTTGTCGATCGCGGCCGACGGTGACTTCAGTTTGAGAGCAAGACCCGGAGTGCCGCTGGTCACGAAGCGGACTAGCTCTACATGCACGTTGTAGAGGACGAACGGCATGAACAG
>NZ_LR732477.1 GCF_902506425.1 Novosphingobium sp. 9U
CATCCAGAGAGGCGCAACGGCCAGTGTCGACGGGCGCCGGCGCAACATTGACCCAAAAGCGTCGATTGCTCTTCTTAAGCAGAACAAGCGCGTCCTTCTTCGCAGATGAATAGGTGGCAGCTTACGGGAAGCGACCGAGTGCCGCTGAACGGCCGATAGTGGGTCGGCGTCCGACCTCTTCGATCTCGGCTCCCCCAGCAGGTTCAACGGCGTCATTGTTCCATTCCCAGGTAGAAGCCGCACGCTATCACGGCCCCTGCTCCGCTTGCGTGGGGCTTCGCATCTTGACGGCAGCTTCAGCAGCCAACCCGCCTGCAGCGATGCAGGGTTTCCGTTCGGTCTCTTACCCGCTACCGTCATGACCCAGCGGGCGGCATAAGGCTGTTTGCGCAATCGAGGCCGTCGTGCAGGAGTCCACTCCCTCCTCTGAAATGAAGGCCGGCCATGCGGATCCCGCCCCAGGGCACCTTCTTGAAGAGATTGCCCGCCTGCGCGAGGCCGTGGCCGCGAGGGACGCGTTTATCGCTGTGGCGGCTCACGAGCTACGCAATCCCATGACGCCCATCAGGGGCCAGATCGACGTATTGCTGCGGAGTATGCGCTCCGGCGCTTACGCGCCCGAACGAGTTCAGCATGGGCTCGAGCGCCTGGAGTGGCTCATCGAGCGCTACATGCGGCGGGCGACAACACTTCTGGACGTGTCTCGTGCCACCACAGGTAAGCTCAGGTTGGTACCCCAACCTGTCCATCTCGCCTCCCTGATACGCGAGGTCGTGAGCAGTCTTACGCCTTTGGCGTCCTTCGCAGGCTCGGTTTTCACCGTCGAGGTTCCTGATTGTATCGAGGGTAGTTGGGATCGCCTTGCGCTTGAGCAGATCCTGGAGAACCTCACTTCCAACGCCATCAAGTACGGCGAGGGTAAGCCGATTTTGGTGTCTGCTGAGTTGCAGGGCGGCACGGCAGTCGTTCATGTTCGAGACCTTGGTCCGGGTATCAGCGAGGCCGACCAGGCGCGCATCTTCGAGCGTTTCGAGCGAGCTGTTGATTTGAGCAAGCAAGGAATGGGGTTTGGAGTAGGGCTCTGGATCGTGCGCCAACTCGCCCAGGCCATGGGCGGAGAAATCGGGGTGGATTGCAGCCTTGGCCAAGGCTCGACGTTTACCGTCTCCCTTCCACTTGAACCGGGGAACCAGGGATGACCGAGGCCGCAGCCACGAACAAGACTGCGCCCAAGCGAGAACCGTTGCCGCGCGTTCCCACCGGCATCCCGGGGCTGGACGCCATTCTGGACGGCGGCTTCGTTCGTGGAGGCATCGCGATCATTCAGGGTCAACCGGGCGCCGGCAAGACCATCCTGGGCAATCAAATTTGTTACAATCACATCGCCGCTGGAGGCCGAGCGCTTTACATCACGCTGCTCGCCGAGAGCCACTCACGCATGCTCGGCCATATCGGGCAGCTGGGGTTCTTCAACGAAGCCGCGATCCCTGACCATATCTACTACATGAGCGCCTTCAAGGTCTTGGAAGACGACGGGCTCAAGGGATTGCTGAGCGTCATTAGAAGGGAGGTTCAGCGGCGGGAAGCTGGCGTCGTGATCCTCGACGGCCTGGTGGCCGTTGAAGAAACGGCCGATAGCCCGCGCGAGTTCAAGAAGTTCATCCACGAGCTCCAGACGCAGGCGACGCTGGCAGACTGCACCATGTTCCTGCTGACCAGCGCAAGCGCCGGAAACATCCCGCTCGCCGCCGAGCACACGATGGTCGACGGTGTGGTCGAGATGCGAAGCGAGCTTTACGGCCGAAAAGCCGAACGGCACCTCCAGGTACATAAAAGGCGGGGCGGCGGTTTCGTACGGGGGCAGCACGCCTATCGTATCGATGATACTGGTATCGTGGTCTATCCCCGGACCGAGGCGCTTCTGAAACGCCCCAGCGCTGTCCAAAACCTCGACTCAGCGGACCGGCTTCCTACGTCGATCGTGGGGGTCGACGGCATGATCGGCGGCGGTATCGTCCGCGGCTCATCCACCGCCATCATCGGGCCGACCGGAATTGGCAAGACGATCTTCGGGTTGCATTTCCTGAGCGGCTGTGGGCCGTCGGAGCCCGGTCTGATGTTTGGCATGCATGAGCCTGCAGAGGCGCTCTATGCCCAGGCCAGAAACCTTGGTCTTCCCGTCGCAGATCACATCGATCGTGGCGTCGTCGACATCATGTGGCGCCCGACGACCGAAGGGGTCCTCGATCAGATATGCACGGAACTGCTGGATGCGGTCCGGCGCCGGGGCGCGCGGCGAGTCTTTATCGACGGCATCGATGGTTTTACGCAGATCGCCTCGGATAACTCTCGGGTCAGTCATGTTGTGACTGCCTTGTCGAACGAGTTGAGGGCGCTGGGCGTTACCACTCTGTGGAGTGCGCAGGTAGACGTCGGGTATCAGGATGTGGCGAGCCCGCTCAGCGGACTGGCGCTTCAGGGGCTATCCCCGATCGTCGAAAACATCATCGTCATGCGCCATGTGGAATTGCGCGCAAAGCTCTTCCGTATGATCAACGTGCTCAAGGCTCGCCTGAGCTCGATCGAG
Source organism: Novosphingobium sp. 9U (assembly GCF_902506425.1). NCBI lineage: Bacteria > Pseudomonadati > Pseudomonadota > Alphaproteobacteria > Sphingomonadales > Sphingomonadaceae > Novosphingobium > Novosphingobium sp. 9U. The sequence continues at coordinate 2,588 of NZ_LR732477.1, forward strand.
CGATCGTTCAGGTGCTTCGAGGTCGGAGGAAGCGGGATCGTGGTGGACCCTGACTCAACGTGTGCCGAAGATGTCCTGGCAGAGCTGCTTGAACGCCCCTTCATGCGCGGGGGTGTGCCGGGCAGCGGTGCGACGGGTGGAACCTAGCAGTGGCGGTCGTACTCATCGTCGACGACGAGTTCGGCATTGCCGACGTGCTCTCAGCCATGTTGGAGGATGAGGGGCATAGGGTGCTGAGCGCCATCAACGGGCGTGCGGCGTTGGAGCGAATGGCTGAAGAACTGCCTGACCTCGTCATTTCGGACTACATGATGCCAGTCATGGATGGAGCGGCGCTGTTGGCCAGGATGGCGGCTGAGCCGAGACTGGCCAACGTGCCGGTGGCGCTCATGAGTTCCATGTCTGAGGATACAATTGCCGAACACTGCCGCGGCTACGTGGCTTTCATGCGCAAGCCATTCCGGATGAACGACGTTTTTGCGCTAGTCAGTCGAATTCTGCCGAGCCCGGGCCAGCCTGCCGCAGTCGAGTAGGCAGTCGTCGCAGGGGCATTGTTCAAGACGGTGGCTGGGCGGGCTGTCTTTTCCGCATCAGGTGCTTTCCATCGCCACTCAGGCTTCAACTCGGACCGTTCAGAAATGCAGTAGTCTCGCAGATGAACGAGTGTCCGAAGTCGGGGAGCAGCGAGAAGGCTCTGAGTGACCGGAACTGGGTCTCCATTTTTCGGCACGATGCCTAGGATGTCCGAGTTGCCTCCTCTTGGTTGCAGCGACGGGCCGAGGTTCACTCGAACCAATGATTCTATTCTATTCGCTCAAGGGCGTTCCAGCGCGGCAGTGATGTGCTGACCAAGCTTGTGCGCGGTATCGCTGATCGAAGGAGCTTCAAGCAAAGCGATCTCGGTATCAGAAAGAAGGGGAAGGCCTGCCTCAGGGCCAACCACCACGAGTGTTTCCGGTACCATCTCGCGCGGCAGTACGGTCAATCCCAGGCCGGCTTTCACTGCGGCTCGGCTGCCGGCGAGGCTCGTCGAGGTATAGGCGATGCGCCAGGGACGTTTGAGCCCGTCCAGCGCATCGATGGCGCGCTTGCGATAGACGCAGGGCTGCGGGGAGACGATTAGGGGGATTGTGTCGCGCCCATCGGCAGCGCTTCGGTCACGCGCCACCCACACCAGCGGTTCGCGCCACACGCGGGTGCCGTGCAGCGTTGCTTCGGCCAAGGTGGGTTCTCGCTTCACCAGCACGAGATCGAAGGCGCCGGCATGGAAGCGCTCGAGCAGGTTGAGCGTCAGATCGCAGGTCACCTCCAACTCGACCAGCGGGTGCGCTTCCATGAACTCGGCAAGGACTGAGGGTAGGTGGGCGGTGGCGAAATCCTCCGGCACGCCGAGCCGCACGAAACCGGCGATCTCCGGCTCGAACAGCTCCGCGATAGCTTTGTCGTTCAGATGAAGCAGTTTCCTTGCGGGGCCCAGCAAACGTTCACCGTCACCGGTGAGGCGCAGCGATTTGGGCGAACGATCGAAGAGGCTGCGGCCTAGAAGTTCTTCGAGGCGTTTCACTTGCAAGCTGACTGTCGATTGCGTTCGCCCCAACCGCTCACCGGCACGCGTAAAGCTGCCCAGGTCAGCGATGGTGACGAAGCAGCGCAGCAAATCGATGTCCAGATTACGCAGCATGGCGTTGTTCTAGCTCAATCATTGATTTCGTCAATGGATGCCATTTCAACAACTCGTTTTCCTCATTGATGCTTGCACTCCAAGTTTGCGGCGAGGAGACCCGCCATGACCGCGACTTTGACCGCTAGCTCGCACTTGCATACGCCCCAGCCTTCTCCCGCCGGCTTCCTGCTCGGATCCGCTGCGGTCTTCCTGATAATGGTCGTGCTGCGCACACCTTTGAGCGGGCCGATCGTGAACTTCGACGGTTTCGCCTCCGCCATATGCGCGCTGATCGTGTTCGTATCCGCTGCGGTTGCGGCCTTCTCTTGGCGACACATGCGCGCCTCGCGCTTCCGCGCTTTCGCCATGCACATGGTTGCTCTGGTCGCCTGCGCGCTCGGCTTCGTCATCGCGGACCATGTGGCGCTTTTCGCGGCTTGCTGGATCGCAAGCGGGCTTCTGCTCGCCAGGCTGATCGGACACGCGGATAACTGGCCTGCAGCCAACCGCGCCAGCCGCTCGACCGCACGCATCTTCATGGCCGCCGATGCCGCTCTGCTGACCGGCCTGGCGCTGCTGTGCTGGCGCCTGGGCACCAGTTCGATCGAGGAACTGATGGCGAGCGTCAGCCAGGCGCCCCGTCAATCGGCCGAGATCAATGCAGGCGCGCTGGCCATCGCCGCGCTCACGCGCTGCGCCATTCCCCCGGTGTCGGGCTGGCTGCTGTCTTCGATGACGGCCCCAACGCCGGTCTCGGCGCTGATGCATGCGGGCCTGGTCAACGCCGGCGGAGTGCTTGTGTTGCGCTTCGCACCCTTGCTGGAGGCTGCGCCCTTCGTGCGCATTTCGCTCGTGGCGATCGGCGCGGCAGGTGCCCTCTACGGAGCTGGCATCATGCTGGTGCGGCCCGACGTCAAGCGTGCGCTGGCGGGATCGACCGTGTCTCAGATGAGCTTCATGATGATGTCCTGTGCGCTGGGGGCCTACAGTGCGGCGCTCTGGCACTTGTTGGCGCACGGCTTGTTCAAGGCTTGGCTTTTCCTCGGCGCCGGCATGACGGCGCGCACTCCGCAAGCCAAGACGGCTGCCTCTGTGCCGGTTGTCGGAGCGCTCGCTGCGACCGGCATTACGATGGCAGCCCTGGTCACGGCCGGCGTGATCGAGATGGCGCAGCCCAGTTTCGTGCCGCTTAGCCTCGCGCTGCTGACTGCCTTGCTCGCGACATTTTCGATCGTGGGTCATGCCCGGCGGCACGCCATGGCCCGGGGTGTGGCACTGATCGCCGCGCTTGCCGGGTTCCAGGCTGCCGGTCTCACCATGACCCGTGCGCTGGTCGGGGCCGACGGGCCGACGATTGCACCGGCCGCCGCGCAGATCCTCATCGCCTTGATCTTCGCATCAGCCCTGGCCTGGCAGTTCTGGCCTCGGCGGAAGGGGCCGACGATGCCGCGCGCCCTGTACGTTCACTTCCTCAACGCCGGCGTGGTCACACGGTGACTGCCTCCGCCCCGACCCAAGGAGTATAAGATGAACCTTGTTCTGGATCATGCCGTGTTCGACGCCTGCTCCTCCTCGCTCGAGCGGACCGCCAACCTCATCGACGTCGCATCGATGACGGTCTCGCCGCTCTGGCCGCTCGAAAGCCCGATCGCGGTCAATCCTCTGGCAGGCTTCGAGGACATGCCGTTCCCCGATGCAGTGTCGAACGCGGCGGAACTGTTCGACGCCCGCGCTGGGCTTCCGCTGAAGCACTGGCGGGCGCTGCTGAACCAAGGCCGGGTCAGCGAAGTCGTTCTGTCCCGTATTGCGGTGGAGCGACTGGGTGGGCCGAGCACGGCCTTTCAGTTCATCGCTCCCGACGTCACCGCGTATGACTTGCTGATGAAGCGGCTGGTCGAAATGGAAGAGACCACGCCCGCAAATGACGGGCCACCCGAACTTACGCCTGGCGAAGCGCTCATCGCCAAGTGGTGCGCGGCATTTTTCGACAGAGGCTTCGCGGCGGAGCCGATGCCAGGGCGCGAGAAAGGCCTGTATTCCGCGGTGCACGACCTGCTGGCGGATGACCCGCAATTCTACGCCTTGAACCCGGCAGAGGCAGGCTTTGCTTGGGGCCAGGCTCCGTTGGACGCAATCCGCGCGGTTCACGCGGTACTCGGCACCTTTCAGGACGGCGAGGCCGGCGGCCTGCGCTGGATGCGCCGGATGATCGCGCGTCTTCCGGGCTGGGCTGGGCACATCCGGTGGCGCAGTGAGAAGGCCGATCTTGACGTCAGCGCGCAATCACCTGCGACGATCACGGATCTGCTTGCACTCTGGGCTCTGATCGACCCGCTCGATCCCCAACCGAGTTCCACGGCCGAGATCACTTACGGGGTCCAAGAGGCTGCGGAGCAAGCCTTTGGCTTGCGCGCGGGGACCCTTGAGGCCCTGACCGGTCGCGAGCGCGACATGGCCGATTTCGTGCTGCGCATGACCAACGCTGACTTGGCATACCTCTTCATGTCGGCGGCCGAGCGCGGCTACGAGGAGGAACTCATCGGCGAGTTGCGCAAAGGCGCAGTTCGGCCAGAGGTGCAGCCGCAGCGTGCGGCGGCGCAGCTGGTCTTTTGCATCGATGTCCGGTCCGAGCCGATCCGGCGCGCGGTGGAACGGCAGGGGAGCTACCAGACCTTCGGCTACGCCGGTTTCTTCGGCCTTCCGATCGCCTTGCAGTCGCCCGTGCAGGCCCCTCGGCGGCGGCAGCTTCCGGTTCTGCTGGAACCCAAACATGATCTTCGGACCGTCCCGAGCCCAGGCCGGGAGCGGGAGGCGCATAGGCTTCTACAGCGCGTTCGCGAGGACGATGCCATGCGCAGCCTGACAGGCACTGCCAAGCTTGGGGCCGCGACAAGTTTTGCGGCAGCGGAGGCGGCGGGCCCTCTGGGAGCGCTGATGCTGGCGGCCCGTAGTTGCGCGCCTCGGTTCGCAAAGAGGCTTGCGCTGTCCCAGCCAGACCGGCTGGACGCGGTGCTGACCCCGTATACCGGCGGTGCGGGCGAGTACGCGCTGCCTCTGCAGGACAAGCTCGCCTACGCGCAGGGTATGTTCGCGCTCACGGGTATGGAAAGCGAACGTCTCGCGCGCATTGTCGTGCTCACCGGGCATGGCGCCAGCGCCGTGAACAACCCTTTCATGGGCGCGCTGGAGTGCGGTGCCTGCGGAGGACGTGCGGGTGGCCCCAATGCGCGGGCCTTGTCGCAAATCCTGAACCGGCCCGAGGTCCGCTCCCAGCTCCATTCGGCTGGTACGGTGATCCCGCCCGACACGATCTTCATCGCGGCGCAGCACGATACCACCACGGACGAGATCGTCCTTTTCGACGAACACTTGGTCCCCGAGAGCTATCAGGACGAGCTTCACGCGCTCAAGTGCGACCTGCAGCGTGCCGCAGCGGAGAACCGCAGCAATCGGGCAGCAAAGCTCGGGCGGTCTGCCAAGGATGTCCTAACCGCAGCGGCGCATTGGGGAGAGGTTCGGCCCGAATGGGGGCTAGCGGGCAACGCGGCGTTCCTTGCGGCGCCGCGCGCTCTGACCGAAGAGGCCGATCTTGGCGGGCGCGTGTTCCTGCACAGCTATGATTGGCGCAAGGACGCGGACGGCGCGGCGCTGCGGACGATCCTGACCGCTCCGATGATCGTGGCGCAGTGGATCAACTGCCAGTACCTGTTCTCGACCATGGACAACGCGCGCTACGGCGCGGGCGACAAGACGACCCATAATGTCGTCGGTGGCTTCGGCGTCGTCCAGGGCAACGAAGGCGACTTGTGCGTGGGGCTGCCAAAGCAGTCGCTGTTCTGCGATGATGGCACGCCCTACCACATCCCGCAGCGCCTGCTGACCGTCATCCTTGCGCCCGTGGAGCGGGTCGACACGATCATCATGGACACGCCGATCCTGTCACGCCTGTTCGGGAATGGCTGGGTCAAGCTGATCGTCATCGATCCCACCGACAATCGCTGCCACCGCTGGATCGCGGGCGACACGATCATGCCCGCCTCGTCGGCTCCCGGCGGTTGGGCGCAGCGCCACCATACAATTTAACTCAGGTAAGATCACGGGAGGACCGAAGTAGCGTGGCTGACAGTCATGTGCGGGTGGACTGGCGCGCATTCACGATCTGGGTGCGCGACATTCTCGGACCCGAGAAGAAGTTTGTCTGTCTCGGGCTGATCTATGGTGTCGCCATTGGGCTGCTTTCGCTCGCGACACCCATCTCTGTGCAGATGCTCATCAACTCCGTGACCAACACGGCGCTTCCGGCGCCCCTGTTCACGCTCGCGGGCGTGCTGCTGGCGCTTTTGCTGTTCTGGGCTTTGCTGAATGCCTTCAGGCTGCACCTGATGGAGCTGTTCCGCCGCCGGTTCTTCGCAAGGCTGGTCGCCGACATCACGCTGCGTTCCGTTTACGCGCAGAACCCCTTCTTCCACGACGAGCGACGAGGAGATCTGTTCAATCGCTTCTTCGAGTTGATGACGATACAGAAAGCCGTGCCGTCCTTGCTGATCGGCGGCTTCACGGTAATATTCCAGGCTACGATCGGCTTCGTGGTGACGGCGTTCTACCACCCGTTCTTTCTGCTGTTCAATCTTGGCTTCATTGCCTGCGTCGCGCTGATCTGGTTCGTATGGGCGGGCGGCGGCATGCGGACGGCCGTGACGCTCAGCCAGCGCAAGTACGAGGCAGCGCACTGGCTGGAAAGCGTCGGCGGATCCAATGGGTTCTACAAGTCCAGCCGGCATCTTGATTACGCAATGGACATGTCAGAGCGTCGCACCGCCGGCTACGTCCAGGCGCACAAGGCGCATCTGCGCTATGCCTTCCCTCAGGCGGTGGCGCTGCTGGTGCTCTATGCAGTGGCGAGTGCGGGCCTGCTGGCGCTGGGCGGATGGCTCGTCATCCAGGGCCAGTTGTCGATCGGGCAGCTGGTCGCGGCCGAGCTGATCCTGTCCAGCGTCTTCTACGGCGCTGCGCAGCTGGGCCCCTACGTCGACTCATTTTACGACCTTGTCGCCGCAGTGGAGGAGCTTTCCCTGTTCCACCACATCGCGCAGGAGGATGTGCACAGCGGGAAGGCGGGCCAGCGGCTTCGCGACGGCGGCCTGCGGCTGGTGGACGCCTGCGCAAGCGATCGCTTCGGCCCGGCCCGCCTGAACCTAGAACTCGCCGCCGGAACCCAGGCGATCGCCGCCGCCGAGCCGGGCATGGAGCGCCTGCTTGCAACCCTGCTGAAGCGCCACGTACGCGTCGCCAGCGGCCTCGTGACACTTGGGGGCGCGGATATCGGCAGCCTCGACATGTTCCGCCTGCGCAGCGACGTAATCGTGCTCGATCGCGCTACCATCGTGGAAAGCACGGCCCGCGATTACCTCAGCCTTGCGAACCCACAGGCAGACTCTGCACGAGTCATGGCGCTCCTGCGAGCGGTCGGCCTCGAGCTGCGACTTTCATCCCTCCCGGATGGCCTGGACACGCAATTGTCCTCGACCGGGTGGCCGCTCTCGCAATCGGAGATCCTGTCTCTCAAGCTGGCAGGAGCCTTGCTTGCGCAGCCTCGCATCCTGGTGCTGTCCAGCATTTTCGACAGTGTACCACAAAGCCGCGTCTTGTCAGCAGCCGCCCTGCTGCGGGAGGCAGGCACGACATTGGTCTGGTTCACCCATCGCACCGACCACGAAGGCCTCGATGCCTGGCTCTGGGTCGGCCGCAACGAACAGTTCGTCACTGCCGAGCGCGCGCGCTTCACCCGCGCATTGACGGCAGCTGAAGAGGGCACCCATGCCGTTTCATCCTGATCACATCGGTCACTTCCAAACCCTTGCCGCCATTCGCGTTCCGCGGATCACGCGTGTCTTGGCCGCCATGCTTGTCATCGGGCTGGCGGGCGTGGCCGCAATCCTGTTCTTCGTTCCATGGCAGCAGACCTCAACCGCCACCGGCACCGTCATCGCTCTCGATCCGCGTGACCGGGTGCAGAACGTCACCGCGCTCGTGCCCGGGCGCATCGAGCAGTGGTTCGTGACCGATGGCAGCGAAGTCCGCAAGGGTGACCGGATCGCCCAGATCGTCGACAATGACTCCCACTTGATCGCCCGCTTGCAAGCCGAGCGCGCGCAACTCACCGCCGAGATCGCGGCGGTCCGGCAGGCCATGGAGGTGGCCCAGCGCGATGTCGGACGCATGCAGTCCCTCTACGTTGAGGGATTGGCGCCGCGTCGCGACCTTGAACTCGCCCAGATCAAGGTCGCCGACTACCGGGCCAAGGTCGCCAAAGGTGAGGCGGACCGCAACCGCCTGAATGTCGACATCAGCCGCCAATCGGCTCAAGTCATTCGTGCGCCCCGTGATGGCCGCATTCTGCGCATCCTGGGTGGTGACAACGCCACGTTGGTGAAGTCGGGCGACGTGATCGCCACCTTTGCGCCTGAACAGGCCGTGCGCGTAGTCGAGCTCTACGTCGATGGTCGGGACGTACCGCTGATACATGCGGGACGCCGAGTCCGCCTGGAGTTCGAAGGCTGGCCGGCCATCCAGTTCAGCGGATGGCCGTCCGTGGCAGTCGGCATGTTCGACGGCAGGGTCAAAGCCATCGATGTTTCGGCCTCGGCCAATGGTCTCTTTCGTATCCTGGTCGAGCCGCTGCCTGGCGCCCGTCCCTGGCCTCAAGAGCCTTTCGTGCGCCTTGGCGCAAAGGCGAAAGGCTGGGTGCTGATGGACATCGTGCCCAGCGGCTATGAGTTGTGGCGGCTCCTCAACGACTTTCCGCTGCAGTATCCGGCGCAGGCCATCTCGCCGGACAATCCGCAGGCCAAGCAGGAGGCGGGCAGTGGCCTCAAGTAAGTGGCGCCCGGTGGTTGCGGCCGTCATGCTCGCCGGTTCGACCTGTGCACAGGCGCAGGTCGTTGCTCCGCTACCGCGCGTTGCCGATGAGCAGACCGGGCCGCTGCACTTGCGCGATCTGCTATCGTCCAGCGCCAGGCACGCGCCGCAGATCCTCGAAGGGCTTGCGCGCGTTCGCGCGGCTGAGGGCAAGCGCCTGAGCGTCGATGGCGCATTCGACACCGTCTTCTCGGCCGAAGCCTTTACCCGCCCTTCCGGCTACTATGACGGATCGTTCCTCGACCTGAAGGTGACCCGACCCTTCGAGACGATCGGCGGGCAGACCTACTCCGGTTATCGCGTCTCCCGCGGATCTTTCCCGATCTACGAGGACAAGGCGTACACCAACCGGCTGGGCGAGATCCGCGTGGGCGCGGTCTTCTCTCTCCTGCGCGATCGAGAGATCGATGAGCGGCGCTTCGCCCGCACCAGCGCGGACGCGGACGTGGCTCTAGCCGACGCCGAGCGGCAGATGATCGCAATCGGCGTGCAGCGGCGCGCGATCGATGCGTATTCGAGCTGGATCGCCGCCGGACAGCGGGTGGGCGTGTACGCCGAACTGGTGAAGCTGGCAGAGGAGCGGCAAGCCGGCCTGCGCCGCTCGGTCGACGCCGGCTTGCGCCCCGCCATCGTGCTGGTGGAGAACGATCAGAACCTGCTGCGCCGCCGCTCCTTGCTGGTGCAGGCACAGCAAGCCCTGACGGTCGCTGCCAACAGCCTCTCGCTCTACTGGCGGGACCACACCGGAGCGGGGCTCATGCCAACGCCTGTCCATCTTCCAAGTGAGCTGCCTGCGGTTATTCCCGCGAAGTACAGCATGGCGGATCGCTTCCGTCCCGACCAGGCGGCGGCAGAACTGCGCGAGAGGCTGGTGCGAGAAAGGCTCACGCTTGATCGCAACAGCTTGCTGCCGCGCCTTGATATGGAGGTAGAAGCCTCCCGTAATTTCGGAGATGAGGGTCTGGGCGGTCGCTCGCGGTTCGGCAACGACGTGCGCTTCGGCTTGCGCTTGTCGGTGCCGCTGCAGCAGCGCGGCGCGCGCGGACGGATCGCGCAGACCGAGGGTGAGATCGCCGCGGCACGACAGCGCATCCGCTGGCTGGACGACCAGATCTCAGCCGAGATCCGGGGCTTGGGCGTGCAGGCGCGAGCGCTCGAGCGAGTTGTGGCGATCGCGGTCGAGGAGAAGAGCCGCGCCGATCAGATGGCCGTGGCCGAGCGACGGCGTTTCACCATGGGGGCAAGCGATCTCTTCCTGGTGAACACCCGTGAGGAGGCTGCTGCCAACGCCGCCTTGTCGGTCATAGACGTGCAACTGCGTCGTTTCGCGATCAGCGCGGATCTGGCGGCGGCGACGGGCGATGTGGATCAACTCGGCTTGCGCTGAAGCTTTGCCGCACCTGCCTCAGGCCGCCGCCCGGACAGCGTTGCGGCCCGCCGACTTGGCGCGGTACAGCGCCTCGTCGGCCCTGCGCAGCGTGTCACCGTAGTTCTCCCCGGACTGTGCGACCGCCACTCCGCAACTCAGCGCGATGGTGATCTGGTTCACGCCGTCGGGCGAAAACGAGCGGGTGCGAAGCTCATTGAGGATGCGGGCACAGACTGCCTCGCCGCGTGTCAGGTCCAGGCCGGGCAGCAGGAGAACGAACTCGTCACCACCGACGCGGCAGACGATATCGTGAGGCCGGACTACGGTGCGCAGAACGCTCGCCAAGTGGGCGAGGGCGCGGTCGCCGCCCGCATGGCCCCAGCGATCGTTGATCTGCTTGAAGTGATCGACGTCGATCGCCACCAGGCACATCTGCGACTGTTTGGCGGATGCTGGTGCGGTCAGCGCCTCAAGACCGAAGCGATTGAACACGCCTGTCAGCGGGTCTGTCACCGCGCGCCTCGACAGTTCCCTTTCACGCTCCGCGAGTTGTGCGGTCATTCGAGCACGTGCGGACACTTCGGCCGCTACGGGTAGGCAGGTCAGCAACAACACCGCGATAAACAACTGGAACATGTGTGCGTGTCCCACCGGATTGGTCCCGAACATGACGATCGGCCCATAGCCGCGCATCGTTGCCACCGCGCCAATGAGTGCAACCAGCATGACGGCGACCTTGGTGCCGAGCGGCCCAATCCTGAAGGTGACGAACATGACCGGCGCATAGATCAGGAACAGCAGCGGCTTCTGCGCACCGAAAAACACGAGACCGGCAATCGCGGAAGTCGCCACCAAGTGAGCAAGCGCCTCCATTTTCAGCAACCCCGGGGCAGATCGGCACCATTGGCGAAAATCGCCCCGGAACACCGCGAGGAACACAGGGGTGAAGATCAACAGCCCCAATGCATCACTGAGCACCCAGGTGGCGAATGCGGTCGCCAGCTTCTGATCGAAGATCAAGTAAGCAGTTGTCGCGCCGAAGATGCCGCTGGAAAGGGGCGCTAACAATCCAGCGACGAGGATAAAGCGGATCAGTGTACTCGGTGCACTCAGGATCGACGCACTCCTGCCGTGGCGACCCGCTGCAAGTGCGACGATCAGCACCTCCAAGAGGTTCGAAACACCATACAGCAAGGGTCCTGCAATCGTCCCGCGCGTCACGAGGTTCGCGGCGCAATTGGCCACAAAGCCTGCTGCTAGTATCTGCAGCCACCTCGATCGAGGCAAGTGGAGCAGCATCGCGGTGAGCACAGCATTCGCGGGCCACACGGTGGCGATGTCCCGACCGTTGCTGCTGAAGTGGATCGTTGCCGCGGCGAGCAAGAAGTACAGTGCGCCGGCAGTGACCCAAGGCGAGACTGCGACGTTTGCCTTTCGACCTTGTTTACCATCATTGATCATGAAGCGATCGCTAGCGGTAAGGCGTGTAAGTAATGTTAAGTCGATTTACATCCGAGCACTTCCCCTTGGTGCATACCGACTCAGGATAACGGCCGTCGTTTGCAGAATGACCAAGCTACCGAATTGAGCCCGTCGATCAGCCGATCGTGGCTGTCGTCAGGGTAAGTATCCCAAGCCCTAAGGACAACGGATTACGCAAGGACATCCACCACAAGGGTGCAAGGCCAATGGTGGCCAGTTGGCGATCGACAAGCAGGCTGAGGAGCAGAGATACCCCAAGCGCCACCAGCGATGGCGCTGGCCAGGTAGCTCCAATGGCCCAAGGTACGGCCGTCGCTAAGGCGACCAATGATGGTGCCACTGCTGCCAGCCAGACCCATGCCGGCGGCTCGCCGGCGTGGCGGGCCGCCAAGCCCCACCACATGCCACCCAGAAAGCTGAGGATCAGCGCAGGGTACGCATAGCCGAGCGACAGGGCTGCGAAATGCCATCGATCTGGCCCAAGTGCCAGCACGGTAACCACGGCGGCTTGCGGGAGAAGGCGTCTGTTGGATGACCGCGATCAATTCTCTGGTAATCCAACCTGCGTAGCCTCCGCACCATGATCCGCCTCGCCATCATCGCGGCCCTCGCGTCGTTTCAGCCCGCCGTTGCACAAACGATCACCGGTACCGCCCACGCTGGCGACGGTGACAGCTTTGAGGTCGCGGGCACGAAGGTCCGCTTGTTCGGCGTCGACGCGCCGGAGTATCGCCAGACCTGTCAGGTAAATCACTCGGAATGGGCGTGCGGGGCTGACGCCGCCTCTGCGCTTCGCGTGCTGATCGACAATCGCCTGGTCACCTGCATTCGTCGTGACACCGACGTGTACAACAGGACCGTGGCGAACTGCATGATCAACGGACAGGACGTGGCAGCGCAGCTCGTTGCGCAGGGATACGCGATCGTTCTGGAGAATGGACAGGCCGACTATGCAGTGATCGAGGCTCGCGCGAACGCCGGAAAGGTCGGCATCTGGGCGACCAAGTTCGACATGCCAGTAGATTGGAGGCGCGCCCACGCTCGAAATCCCGACGCAGTGCGTTCGCCAAATTCCGAGCAATGGAGTGCGCCGGTCCGCTCGCAGCCTCGAAGCTCAGGGTACATGTACCGAAACTGCGATCAGGCTCGAGCCGCAGGAGCGGCTCCGATGCGTAGAGGAACGGCAGCATACAACCCGAGCCTTGATGGCGATAATGACGGGCTCGCCTGTGAGCCTTATCGCGGCCGACGCTAGGGAGGAAGAGGTGGTGCGTTCGTCTGAGCGCGGCTTCCAACCTGGTTGAGCCACTTAGCTGGCGAGCCCGGCGTTCCGAAGGCGGTCGGCCATCTAGATGAACAAAGGGCAGAAGTTGGCGAACGAGAAGGGAGGTCTGAACGTCCACAAGTGGGTCCATCGATCTGACCGGGCGACAGTCCCACCGAGTTCGTCATATCGGCGCGCAGGGTCCACCTCAACCTCCACCGCTCGTTGCAGGAATGCCGGTCACGCCACCGTGTACTCCGGACTGTCGATCAAGAGGTAAGTATCGAAGAAGCGGCTCTTGGCTACAGTCGATCAACGATGGTGCAAGAGGTAGGGTGAGGGGGACTGCGCCTGGGGATGGCGTTCGCTTGAGGAAGATGTGAGGGCGTGTGGCGTAACGCAGGAGGCTTTTAACGCCGGCCTTCAGCCATTGTGTTGCGGCTTGGCATAGGTCTGAAACGCCCGTGGAGTGCCCTTTGCCCCGGAGGAACCTTGACGCGGCGGCCAATGCCGTCAGGTAGCTGCACGTGCGTTCGCGGAACTACCCGGCCGCAAGGTGGGGCAAGACAAAGCTATGAACTCAAGCGATCGTCGTTTGGATGCAATCGTGAACAACAGCATCATGGCGATTTTCCTCATGGATGATCGACAGCACTGCGTTTTCATGAACGGAGCGGCCGAAGCGCTGACCGGCTACCGACTTGAGGAGGCCCTTAGCCGTCCCCTGCATGACGTAGTCCATCATCAGCGTCCGGACGGTACTTCCTATCCTCTGGCGGAATGTCCGATCGATCGGGCGTTTCCGGAACGCGAACGGATGCAGGGCGAAGAGGTGTTCGTTCACAAGGATGGCCACTTCTACCCAGTGGCCTTCACGGCCTCTCCGATCGCGGGTGATGATGGACAGCCGGTCGGCACCATCATCGAAGTGCGGGATTTGACGGAAGAAAAGGCGCGGGAAGCGGCTTTGAAGGAAAGCGAGAGCCGCTTCCGAAACATGGCGGATCATGCCCCGGTCATGATGTGGGTCACCGATCCAACCGGTTTCTGTACGTACCTCAATCGCCAATGGTACGAGCTCACCGGGCAGACCGAGGCCGAAGCGCAGGGGTTTGGATGGCTTGAGGCGACCCATCCAGAGGACCGACAACGTGCGGAGGACGCGTTCATCGCCGCGAACGCGAGTCATGGCCCATTTCGCATCGAGTATCGCCTCCGCCATGCATCCGGCAGCTACCGGTGGGCGATCGATGCTGCGAGTCCGCGGTTTGGAGATGATGGCGAGTATCTTGGCTATGTGGGATCCGTCATTGACATCGATGAACGGCGAGAGGCGGAGGAGAAGCTCGCAGTAAGTGAGGAGCAACTGCGGCTTGCCCTGGAGGTCGCCGAGATAGGTCAGTGGGATGTCGATCAAGCCACTGGCAGCATGTTCTGGCCACCCCGCGTCAAAGCCATGTTCGGTATTTCGCCTGATGTGCCGGTCACGCTGGACGACTTTCACTCGGGTGTGCATCCGGATGACCAGGAAAAAACCCGGACGGCTTACGAGTCTGCCAGCGATTCTGACATGCGGTCCTTGTACGATGTTGAGTACCGCACCGTTGGCAAGGAAGACGGCGTCATTCGGTGGGTCGCGGCCAAGGGCCGGGGTCTATTTGATGCGCAAGGTGCATGCGTCCGGGTGATCGGCACTGCGATCGATATAACGTCGCGAAAGGCCGACGAAATCAGGCTCCATCAGCTGAACGAGCGGCTCGAGCACGAGGTCACTGAACGGACAGCAGAGCGCAACCGCGTTTGGGAGATGAGCCGCGACCTGCTGGCGATCATGGGGTTTGATGGTTACCTGAAGGCAATCAACCCGGCTTGGGAGGTAACCCTCGGACGCGACGCGGCGACACTGCTTGCCCTATCCTTTACCGATCAGGTGCATCCCGACGATCACGAGGCCGTGAGCGCTGTTATGGAGCGGCTGCTCAGGGGCGAGACAGTCGAGCGGTTCGAAGATCGGCTTGCCCATGCGGATGGGTCGTGGCGCTGGATCTCATGGACATTGGTGCCCGAGGGAGACGTTTTCTACGCCGTGGGCCGGGACGTCACGCCGGAGAAGGAGGCGGCCGAAGAATTGCAGTACGCTCAGCAAGCCCTGCGTCAGAGCCAGAAGATGGAAGCCATGGGGCAACTCACTGGAGGTGTCGCACACGACTTCAATAACTTGCTGACGCCGATCGTGGGCGCGCTTGATCTTCTGAAGCGCAAAGGTCTTGGTGGCGAGCGCGAACAGCGGCTGATCGAGGGGGCTACCCAATCTGCCGATCGCGCAAGGACGCTGGTCCAGCGACTTCTCGCCTTCGCAAGGCGCCAGCCCTTGCAGCCTGCGGCGGTAGATATCGTCAAGCTGGTGGAAGGCATGGCCGACCTGCTCGCCAGCACGACCGGTCCGCAGGTTCGTGTCGTCGTCGATGTAGCAGATGATCTCCCGGCCGCTATGGCCGACCCAAATCAACTCGAGATGGCGCTCCTCAATCTTGGCGTGAATGCGCGAGACGCAATGCCACAAGGTGGCACGCTCAGGATCAGCGCGACCCGCGACGCTGTTCGCTTCCCGCGTGGAGCCCTCAAGAGAGGGCATTACGTTCGATTGTCCGTGGCTGACACTGGCGTCGGCATGGATGAGGCGACGCTTGCGCGGGCAATCGAACCGTTCTTCTCCACCAAAGGCATCGGCAAGGGAACAGGGCTTGGGCTTTCGATGGCACACGGGCTGGCCGCTCAGCTTGGCGGCGCTTTGACGATAAAGAGCCGGGAAGGCTTGGGCACCAATGTCGAACTCTGGCTTCCTATCAGCACAATGACGCAAGACAGTGAAGACAAGTCAGTTGTTCCTGCCCTAAGCAGCGCCGCCCAAGGCATTGTACTTCTCGTTGATGATGAGGACACGGTTCGGGCCAGCACTGCCGACATGCTGGAGGAGTTCGGATATGAGGTGCACCAGGCAACCTCAGCCGAGGCTGCGATAGCGTTTGTTGAAGAGGGCTTGTTACCCGACTTGCTCGTATCCGATCACCTCATGCCAGGCATGAGCGGAGTAGAGCTTGCGCTGACGCTCCGCGAGATCCTGCCACAGCTGCGCGTGCTGATTGTTTCAGGGTACGCGGACGTCGAAGGTCTTACTCCCGACCTGCCACGACTTACCAAGCCTTTCAGAAGCGCAGAGCTCGCCGAAAGCCTCGCCGCGCTTGCGTCGGCTCGGCATCAAACAAGATGAACAGACGGAAGAAGTTGGGACGCCCGGAGGGAGCTCTGAAGGGCCACTTTTGGGTCAGGCAGCTGGCTGCCGCTTTAAGCTCGCCTGTGCGATCGGGCGGAGCTTCCAATTCCAGTGCAAGAAGCGGAGTTTAGCAGTTGGTGCGCCGTTCCACGAGGGTCCACGACCTAAACGGAGCTTCTCACATGACAGATCACGTGACCATCGAGCCATCCATCCTGTACCTCGGTACGCCTGTTGTGCTGATCAGCACGCTAAATGAGGACGGCACGCCGAACCTGGCGCCGATGTCATCGGCATGGTGGCTAGGTTGGCGGTGTATGCTGGGCCTGCAGACCGCGTCTCAGACGCCGCAGAACATGATGCGGACGGGCGAGTGCGTGTTGAACCTGCCGACGGTGCACCAGGTCGACGCCGTGGACCGGCTCGCGCGTCTGACGGGCTCCAAGAAAGTTCCGGATCTCAAGAAGCAGCTTGGCTATGACTACGAACCAAGCAAGTTCGAGGTGGCCGGGCTGACGCCGATTTCCTCGCAAACCGTCGCGGCTCCTCGCGCGCTTCAGTGCCCGATCCAGCTCGAGGCCGTGCTGGCCGACCGGCATGACATCATGGCCGACGATCCCCAGGTTGCGGGTCTCCTTTCGGCTTTCGAGGTACGCATCACCCGCGTCCACGTCCTTCCAGAACTGCTCATGGAAGGGCACGAAAATCGGATCGACCCGGCGAAGTGGCAGCCGCTGATCATGAATTTCCAAAAGTTCTACGGTGTGTCTAACGTTGAGGCTGCTCCATCTCGCCTCGCGCAGATCGATGAGAGCAAGTATCGCATGCCGGACGTAGATCGCGCCCGCGTTGCTGCCCTACAAAGCGCCTGCTGAGCTTCTGCAGCTCCTGTCCTGAGAGAGGGCAGGGGCTGCGCTAGCTGAACATCGCCTCAAGCGGCATCGTGGAAGATGATACCCAGAGTGTGCCGGCAACCTGAGCGCACCTCGCTGACGCCGTGGCGGAGCTTAACCCGGTAGTCGCCCTTGGTTCCGCGGTGCGGACGGCTGTTCACTGCGAAGACGACGGCGTCGCCTTCGGCGAGCGGGACCACCACGGGCCGGCTCTGCATGCGCGGCCTCTGCTCTGTGAGGACGAACTCTCCGCCTTCAAACGCCTCGTGCGGCTGTGAGAGCAGGGTTGCCACCTGGAGGGGAAAGACATGTTCGCCGTAGAGGTCCTGGTGAAGGCAGTTGTAGTCGCCCGGCCCATACTGCAGCAGCAGCGGTGTGGGGCGGCGCTGCCCCGCAGCGTGGCACCGCTCCAAGAACTCAGCGTGGTTTGTGGGTAACCGGCTTCAAGGAAGGTGATCCCGATGAAGCACCAACTCCGATGGTTGCAGCAATTTGGAAGTCTTGGAAGAAGCCATTAGACGAGCTATCTGACGATGAGATCGGTCAATTAGTGGTTCAAAATACCGGATACCCGTATCTCCTCGATGTGCTATGGCCTAAGTTGAACGCTGATCCCCTTTTTGACGGCGGCTACTATCCCGGTGACGTGCTTTCAAACCTGATCCGCGCTGAAGCAGCCATCTGGGTAGATCGGCTAGATTACAAGGCAGAGCTTGCATCCTTTTACTTTCGTGCGCTTGATTGCCCTGACGACGAGAACGACGCATTTCGGGAGAGCCTCGGGCTCCAAGGGTCTAGCTCAAGGCAATGAAAGCTATTGTCCGGTTTCCACCCATTCCGATCGTCCGCTTGCGCCTTCAGCGTACCCGATAGCGGACGGGGTGCTCACGCCCAAACTGGGCTAGGATGTCAGGCATCATGAGGTCCTTATCCGATGGTCCGGCGTCCTTACTTGCAAGCGTAACTTAGCAAAAAGTATCGAGTGCAGCATGAACAAATCTCACCGCTATTTTGTCCTGATCTTGGTCGCGACGGCAGGATATGCTGGTCCGATTAACCGATCAATTCAAATACAAACTACGTTTCATTCAGATAAAGGCTTGGATAATGTGCTCGGTTGTGGCGGCATACAAGTCTTAATACATGATCAAAATCTCTTCCGGCTGCGTAGTAATAGGAGGGTTGTATCCACAGCAACCTACACCAACCGGGAGCAAACCGTTCGGTTAAACTTCACCGAAGAGTTGGACGGAACGACTATTGTGTATGAAGCTACCGATCCATCTATGAAGGGTGTCATCGAAGCGGTGCAACGCTGTGGCAGTTAGCGGCCGAAGCGCGTAGCCGGAATGGCAGTCCGCTATGCACCCGATTGAGACGAAAGCCGCCAAGCTGCTCACGCCTACTTTGTGCCGTTCCCGGTTGCGATCCCGTTTCACGATTGCGGACGATCTTTCAGTCAGGCAGCATCGTGCAGTGTCGATTACTCCTGCCATTCTCCGCCAGCTTCCGCTCCCCGAGATCAGTGCGGTGACTTTCTACAAGCGCGATGAGATCACGACGGATCTGATATGCTGCGACGTCCAGGTCGCCGGGCAAGTTTGGTCGTTCCACGAGGAGGTGACTGGCTGGTTAGATCTTATGTCGCACTTATCGGCGCTACCAAGCTTTCGGGCTGACTGGTATGAAGCCGTCGTGAGCGAGCCGTTCTCTACAAGCGAAACCGTCGCATACCAGCGGCAATGATCGCCCAGAGTCGGCCATTCCACGGCGATAAGACGAGCACCAATAGCCGACATTACGCCGAGACGAACGACGCCGTGGAATATGGGGAAGTCGTCTTCCATCCTAGCGCCAAATATAGGGCTCGGCCGTCTTCCGTGGCGACGAGCAATTCGGGACTGCTGGATCGCTGACGAGCAGTGTGCAGCGTTAGCATCAGGACGTGGCCTAATCCTTTCCGGCGATGGTCTGGCGCCGTTAAAATCCGATCGTAGATAAAGACGTCTTGCGTCTCCACCGCATACCCGCCTGCCGCGAGTGCGCCTGTTTCGGAGAAAATTCGGACCTCCACAATCATGCCGACGTGCTTTGCCTCGATCTTATATCCCTCGGCCAAGCGTCTTGCGGCGGGCTTACTGGTCGCCTGCATGAAGTAGGCGGGCGCGTGAAGCTCCCAACCCGTAGGCAGCACCGCATGCAACTCGTCCCTCGAACCGCAGAGCTTCAGAAGATAGCGTGGGTCGCTGATCGAACGAGCAAGCTTTTCAATACCGAGTCCAACCTTGGCAAAAACCCACCGGGCGACCTCTGCCTCCGACTTGGTGTCGACACGAAATCCGCCATATTCGGGGACCGGCAAGGGCAACCCGCGCGCGATCGATCGCGCTGAAAGCCACGCATTCAGCATCAGCGGTTCGACGGTTTGATTGCTCATCATCTCTCGCGAATGGAACGGCAGCTACCCTAAAATGGAAGCCGCAAAGCGGTCTGGCAAGAATCCACTCCCGATCTCGCCCCTTTGCCGTCGAGCTATGCCTCCCGAGAGCTGCCGGCCGTTCAGCTGAACCAATGGGCGAAGTTGGGAAGCCGGAAGGGCGCTTTGCATGGCCGCAACTGGGTCTTCGAACTGCAACAGCGGCTCGGCCATTCCGATCAAGTCTGTCTGTCTCAGCCGGTAATCAGTTGGAGCGTCTGAGCGGCCGGGCCGAGCGTCACGCTGCGGCCCCAGTCAAAGCCGAGGAAATCCTGTTCGATCCCGTCGGCAAAGATAACGCCACCGTCGTTCATTCGCGAGATTACCGCCAGCGGTGTGGCCGCGAGCTTACCGGCGCGCAGAGAGGTCCCCGTTGCGACGCTGGGGAACGGCTCGCGCACGAAGAAGGCGACGGCGCGCTCCTCAGGGCCGAGCGGCAGCGGCTCGTGCGTGGCCTCCATGATCGAGCGCGCCCAGCCAGTAGCACCGGTGCCCGAGGCAACGATCAGCCCGCTCGACGAATGGTCTTCGGCGCAATCGCCGGAGGCGATGCGGTAGCGGGCCGACTGATGGCTGTGGTGCCCGACGAAGATTTCGTTGAGCGCCAGCAATCGCTCCCCGCTGTCGAGACGCGCCTCGACCATCGTGCGCCGCTCCGCCGGGGCCGCGCTTGCGACGCTCGCCGGCAGCAGCTTGGCGAGGTGCGCAAGTGGCACGCGCACCAGCACGCCATCATAGAGATCGGGTGCGGGGTTGATGCCGAGCACCGGCTGACCGTCCAGATACTTCGCGACATTGGCGACCAGCCCATCCTGACCGACGACGACGATCACATCTTCCGGAGCGAACAGAAAGCGGTCGAGATCGGCCCGCTTCACTTCGGCCTGGCGCCAGTCCGCCGGTACCCCAGCGCGGCAGGCTTGAAGCGTGGCGTGAAGGCGACGATGACCGTCCTCAAGCAGGTCGATGTCCTGTCCGCGCGTCTCAAGGAAGAACTTGGCCTGGCCGCGGGTGGCTTGGCGGGCGAGCAGCAGCTCATAGTCGGTCTCGCGGGTGACGAACACCGCGCGTGGGCTGATCGCGGACATCGGTTCAGCCCAAGGGCAGGGCGGGCGTGTCGCGGCGGAACTCGCCGAGCACCATCGCCAGCAAATCGGGCGTGACGTTGAGATGCTCGATGGTGTCGAGCTTGCCCGCCAGCTCGCGGGCGGCGAGGCCCAGCATCACCGCCGGGGGCAGGTCACGGTAGATCGTCATGCGCGCCTGCTCGGCTTCGGCCTTGGCGCTCTCGACGGTACGGATGCGCTCCGCCTCTGCCGCGGCCTCGACCTGCTGCGCCTCGGCTGCACCCGTAGCGCGATCTCGGGCGTTCTCGGCCTCCTGGCTGATGAGCAGCTTCTCGCGCCGGGCGAGCTCGGTCTTGTTGGCAAGCTCGTTCTCGGCGATCGCACGCTCCTTTTCCACCGCGAGCGCGCGCCGTTCGAATGTCGCCTGATCGGCCTTCTGCTGCAGCGCCTCGAACGTCGGCGTCTGAAGCGCTCGCTCCAGCTCGCTCGATGGCGCCAGATTGGTCAGCCGCACGGCGGTGACCGCGATGCCGATCTCGGCCAACGCCGCATCCTTCGCCAACGCCGCCTCCAATCCGTGGCGCAGCGGCTCGGGGCCTGCATCGAGCAGCGCACGCACCGGGGCCTGCGCCAGGTATTGAAGCGCCGCCTGGTTGACGAGGCCGGCGAGGCGCGTCTCGATCCGCTGGATGGGCTCGCTCTTGTAGGCGCCGGTGACGAGGCCGAGGCTGAAGTCCACGCGCGTGGCCAGCAGTTCGGGATCGACGACGTGCCAGGTCAGCGTGCCCTGTACAGCGACCGCCTGAAAGTCCTGGCTGCGGCCTTTCACGAAGATCGCCATCTCGCGATCGTCCATCGGCAGCTCGGCGATGCTGGCGGTCTCCGGGCGGAACCAGAACACGAGCCCGCGCCCGCTCTGGCGCACCTTGCCGTTGCGATAGCGGATAACGTGGTTGCTGGCGTCGCTGCGCAGTTGCGCTATGAAGCCGAGGTTCTTGATCGATGCCATGATCGTATCCCTTCTAGTTCCGGGTCAGACGGCCGTGCGGTGGCGATAGAGTTCGGCAGGGCGGAACGAGGCGCCGGTCTCACGCTCGCCGGTCGCCTCCAGGCGGCCGCTGTCGAGCATGCGGCGGCGAAACGCGGGCTTGTTGAGGCGTGTGCCCAGGACGGTCTCGTGCACGTCCTGCAAGGCGCGCAGCGTAAAGCGCTCGGGCAGTAAGGCGAACGCGACGCCCGAGTAATCGAGCTTGCCGCGCAGCCGCAGTACCGCGAGCCCGAGCATGTCGGCATGGTCGAACGCCAGCGGCAGCGCTTCGCCGTCGGCGGAGCATGCCTCCACCGGTCCGCCAGTTTCGCCTGACCAGGGTACGACCAGCTCAGACAGCGCCAGTTCGGGCGCTGCCTTGAGCGCGGCGGCGAAGCGCTCGGGTGGCAGCAGCGCGAAATAGGCGACGCTGATGATGCGGGTCCTGGGATCGCGGTCAACCGCTCCGAACGTGTAGAGCTGCTCCAAGTAGGCATTGTCCATCCGCGCCTTGCTGGCGAGCAGCCGGCGGGCAGCGGCGTCGAGGCTTTCGTCGATGCCCACGAACCCGCCGGGTAGCGTCCATGCACCTTGATGCGGATGCTCGTCACGCCGGACGAGCAACGCCGTCAGCGCATCCTCGACCACGCTCATCAGGATGAGGTCGACCGTCACCGAGGGGCGCTCATATCGGCCGGCATCGTAGGCACTCAGGAACTCGGCTTCGCTCATGTCGCACCCATATATGCAATCTGCACTTTACTTATGTGCGATTCGCGCATATGTCAATCCGCAGCAGAAGCGATGGAGCTTGGACAGTGATCAATTTCGTGATCGTGGTGGACGCTCAGCGGGACTTCATGATGCCGGACGGCGCGCTGTACGTAGCCGGCGCGGAAGCTCTGATCGCACCGATGAACGACATGCTGGCGTCGCTAAGCCCGTCGGAGACGGCGGGCGTGCTGCTGACGTTCGACACGCACGAGGCTGAACCTTATGCCCGCTCTGACGAGGGACAGCAGTTCGCATTGCATTGCGTGCGGGGCAGCAAGGGTTCAGCGACGGTGCTCGACGTAGGCGCCGTCGATCCGGAGATCCCGCTCTACACGCTGGAGAAGGGCGTGTTCGCGATGTGGGAGGAAGCCGACGTAACGATCCGCAATGCGCGCGATCCAGGAGCTGACTTTGTGCCGCGCGATGAGTTCTTCGACCGCTTGCAGGCACAGGGAGTCGAAGAGATTGTCGCCATCGGCGTCGCTGCCGATTTCTGCGTCAGGTGGGCGGTTGAGGGCCTCATCGAGCGTGGCTTCAGGATCAGCGTCCCGGCGGCCCTTACACGCGGGATCGTGCGGCAGATCGACGCTGTCGCGGCGGAGGAATGGTCGGCGGCGAAGGTCGCAATCGTCTGATCTGGTGGAGGGTCGCCTGCGACCTTCCGAAAGGCCACGATCAGGCCGCCGGCACTGCCGTGGTCCCGTCATGCTGATGCTTGCGCCAGCGGCGGTAGCCGAGCACGGCAAGGATGATCATCGCCGCGTGAAGGCCGGCGGTCGGCCACAACCCCTTCATCACGAACATGCCCACGTAGAGCGTGTCGACCACGATCCAGAGCAGCCAGCTTGCGGCAAAGCGCCGTGCCGTCCAGTACTGGGCGACTAGGCTGAAGCTGCTGAGCGTCGGGTCCATCCACGGTAGCGCCGCGTCGCTGTAGCGGCTGGTTAGGCAGCCGATCGCCACTGCGCTAGCGGCGCCGGTTACCAGGGCAGCTACTGTCCAGGCGGTCCTGAGCGGTTATATGGCGATCTCGCCGGATCTTGCTTGCTCCGGCTCCAACAGTGCCAGCCGTAAAGCAGCATGAGGCCAAACAGAGCCTGCTCACCACCCTCCTGAGCCATTTAGCCGGCACGATCGATGCCCGAGAGCGGTCGTTTGTTCAGGATGAACATGGTGTAATCGCGGGGCGCGCTGCCACACAGCACGATCGGTGCTGATGCAGGTGGTTGTTCCCCGGTATGATGAAGAACGGGCTCTCGATTGGTGACCGGGCCCAGCATCAGCGGAGAACAACCATGGACGAGTATATTGGTCTTGATGTCTCGATGAAA
>NZ_LR732478.1 GCF_902506425.1 Novosphingobium sp. 9U
GGCAGGGACAACCCGAGGTGCTGTCGGAGCTTCGAGCTCGATAGACTGAATGGGACCCGGCCAGCGGACAACATCAGGGCCAGCGGCCATCATACGCCGCGCCAACAGGCCGGACAGATGACCGCACCCCGACAGATCCGACCATCATCTCAATTTACCCCCTTGCAGCGCAGGGGCCATCCACACATGACAGCACCCGTCGATGTTGACGCAGACGCTGATCGGATTGGCATAGCCCTTCCGCCGCCCGACGTAGCAGTAAGCGCAAGCCATGGCGCACCCGTTGGAAGACGAGGGGGCGATGAAGTCTGCCGAGCGGCCGTTCGGGCGCATGGCTAACCCCCTTCTTCACGCCCAACACCAGGATCTCGCATTTGACCCGAAGCCAGTTATCCGCGAGCGCCGGGTCGGATAGTTCAGGTATTTTTCCAGTGGCTCGGCACTTCCACGCGTTTGGCGTCCGGGAAACGCGTGAGTACCTGGCGGCCTCGTTCGTACGAGGTGACGACGGGCTCCATGTAGATGAGCTTCGGGTCTATCAGTGTTCGGGGTGGAGCAATTGCTCAGGCGGTCAGCTCAGGCCGGGCGAGAGCCGCTTCGCAGAAGCTCACCGGGAAGGCCGCGGCAGGTGGGGCACCAGCCTCGAGTTGCGCTCGTACAGCGATCGAAGCCGTTGAGCTAATCCGATGAAGGGTTTGGCTCAACCCGTCGCGCGTGCAGCCACGTGGGCCGGATCGTTCGCAAGAACCTGGCATTCGATAATAACCGCTTGGTCTTTGCGCCGTTCCCCCTTCAAGTCGCAGCAAGCGAATGCATCGGACATGCGGCACACCAACACAGACCGGCCTCGGAAAGAAGCGAGCGGGTGGTCAACACTGGCGGCGCCATAGGGATCGCGTTTGCTCGCGCGAGGCTTCGCTGACCCTGGCCGAGTGCGGCGACGCCGAATCGGACGTCGCCCAGGCCCGTGGCACTCGGCGGGGCCAGGAAAGCCGCAAGGACAAGGGATGCACGAGCGATCAAACCCGCTATGCGGGCGAATGGCCGAGCAATCCGCCGGATCAGCCTACAGGACATAATGGCAAACTACCGATCTCCAGCCCTGAGCGCCTATGCCGCCCTGGCACTCACGATGCTGTTCTGGGCAGGTAACTCGATCGTGGGACGGGCTGTTCGCGGCGACATTCCGCCGTTCACGCTCGCATTCGGGCGATGGACGTTGGCGCTTCTGGTTTTGACCCCGTTCGCAATGCGGAGCGTCGCTGCCGATTGGCCTCTCGTGCGTCGTGGCTGGCGGCCGATACTGTTTCTAGGATTGGTCGGCGTCGCGGCATTTAACGGCTTTTTGTACTCGGGTCTGCGCTACACGTCGGCTTCGAATGGATTGCTGCTGCAGGCACTGATCCCCGGCATGGTACTGCTCATCGGAGTGTCTGTGTTCCGGGACAAGGCCCGCCCGGGCCAGGTTCTAGGCGTGCTGCTATCCACGTTTGGCGTCACCGTGATCGTCTTTCGTGGTGACATCGGCACCGTCCTTCGCCTCGGCTTGGGACCGGGAGACGGCTTGGTCCTGTGCGGTTGCGTTGCTTGGGCGATCTACACGGCCTGCCTGCGCTTACGGCCGGACATCCGACCCGTGACATTCCTGTTTGCCACGTTTTGTGTCGGGGCCGCTGCCATGGCGCCGTTCTCGGTGCGCGAACTCGCCACGGTGCGGATCGTGTGGACGCCGAAGGTGGTGGCTGCGTTTGGCTACGTGGCGATCTTCCCCTCACTGTGCGCCTATCTGCTGTACAATGGAGCGGTGGCACGGCTTGGGTCCGGCCCGGCAGGCCAGATGATCAGCCTCATGCCGCTGTTCGGCTCACTACTGGCAGCGCAACTGCTTGAAGAGCAACTGCACCCTTATCACGCCCTCGGCATGGCGATGATCCTTGGTGGTATCGTGTTGAGCTGGGTGTCGGGAATTAGAAGTTCACGAGATCGCGACATTGATGGAGAGCAACCAGAGCGTAGCGGCTCTGGTCGATAATGAATGGCAGCATATGGAAAGCGCTCAGGCACCGCCGGATGATCGAATGCGGGTGTCTCGTACGACCTACAGGCGAGCCGCACAATCCCGCGCGACCTCCTGACACTACCCCGAGTGCGGCCCAGTTCGCCGCCACAGCTTGTCCGGCTAAGAACGCGCTCGACTGCATCGCTACTCATGCGCCCCTGTCAACTCGGGCCGAAATGATCAAGTTGAGCCGAGAAAGCGATGGTCGCACATGACTGAAGAGAAAGCGGCAGTGACCGCGGACGAGAAGAGCGTGATCCGTTCGCTTGTTCGCTCGATCCGAGTCATCAGAGCACCGCCATCGAGCTCGGCGCGGATGGCACCTCGCGCTCCGTCCTGTCGAACGCGTCGGGCCTTGTCACCAAGGGTGTGTAGGAGTCGCCGTTCAGCCCAGAGGTCGCTACGCAGCGCCGAAACTCACTCGTCCGTCATAGCAGTAGCTTAAAGCGATCCAGCGCACGTGGTGCCGCGTGTCACGAAGGCTTCTTGCGGATTGCATCGGCCTGGCTGTCGAGTGACTCACCAGCTTGCTTAGCGGAGCGCCGGATGGTATCCGCTTGCTTCTCCAGGGCATCCGCACGCTCGTCAGCCGTGGTGCGCACCTCATCTGCCTGGTCCTCGGCCGCGTCTGCCTGCGCTTCACGCGCTTTGGCTTGATCCCGTTCGGCCCGATCCTGGATCTCGCCCACCCTTTCGCTCGGTCCGGAAGTCACGACTTTGTCCTCGATCCCGGCTGCGGCGTCGGCCTTTTCCCCGGCTTGCTCATGCGGGCCATCACATCCGATCAGCGAAATAGCGCACGCAAGTGCGGCCAGACGCAAGAGCCGGTTCATACTTGGGACTCCTCAGTGGTTTGGCTGGACATGCCGGGCCGGATAATGGTGCTCGATTGCGGCGGGATGCCCGATGATGTGGTGGCGCCTGCGCCGGAGATCCGGCGCACCAGATTGGCTGCGGCGTCACGCCCGCCAAGGCCGAAGGCCAGGGCAAATGCGACTGCGATGGCACCGAGGATGAGGCCGAACGCCAGATTGATGATGTCGTCGGCCAAGCCCATGAAGCGCAGGCCGATGGCCGTGCCCAGAATGATGATCGCGATCTGCACGATCTTCGCCGTCAGGTCTGCGCCCGAGCCGCCGCTGGCCTTAATCACGGTCGCGACGAGCTTGGCAATAGCAACAGCCGCGGCGATGATCACGGCGCCGAAAACGACCGATCCCAGCAACGTCAGGATCTCTGCCATCATGCGTGATCCATAGGCGAAGTTCAGCTGGCGGAACGCTTCCATCAGCCCGAAGATCATGATCGCGACGAAGACGGCGCTGCCTAGCAGCTTCGATGGCACCAGTGCTGTGCTCGCCGGGGCCAACGTCGGCTCTGCTGATGCCTGTTTGGCTGCTGGAAATACGCCCAAGGCGGAAATCGTGCGGTCAAAGCCGGTGCTGCTCAGGAACTGCGTGAGGAGCTGCGAGGCGAAGCGGCCGATGACGTAAGCCAGCGCCAGGATGATCGCAGCGGCCACGACATGCGGAATGCTGTCCAATATGATGCGCAGCATCGCAGTCGCCGGGTCGGAGATCGCACGAATGTTGAGCTGGTCTAACGCGGCGATCGCGACGGGAATGATGATGAGTGCAAAGACGATGCCGCCAATCATGCGGGGCAGCGTGGTCGGGTCCGATTTGGCCATGCCCGCATGTTCGGCTAGCTTTTCGGTGCGGGCGGCGGTCAGGACAGCCTCAATGGCCTTCCTTGCCACGCTCGCGACGATGTAGCCGACAAAGAAGATCAGCACGGCGCCGATAATATTCGGGATCGCCGCCCCGAAAGTGTTTAACATTCGGCCGATGGGACTAGTAGCAGCAGCAAGGCCGAGCGGTTGCGCCGCCAGGACGAGTGCAATCAAAATAACGATCCAGAACGCCGCATCGCCGACCTGCGCACCAACGCTCTTGGGGTGACGTCCGGCCGCCTCGGGGACACCGGCATGGCGATGGGCGTGCCGGGCGAGCGGGGTGCGGTTTACGAGCGCTGCAACGCCCCACTTAACGGCCTTCGCGACGAGGTAGCCGACGAGCAGGATGACGGCGGCCGCCAAGATACGCGGGCCCCATTCCTGCACATAGAGCATGGCGGTGTCGCCAAAGTTGCGCGTCCCGGCGAGCACGCCATCCGCTGTCACGTAGTTCCCGTTCATCGCCCCTGCTCCTGTGCACGCTCAAATAGATGCGCCCTGCGCGCGCTAACGCGCGCGCAGGGCTCTGCCGGTTAGATGCCGGTTTTGTTCTTCCCGAAAGTATCGGTCTTTTCAAAGGTCGAGCCGGTGCGGGTTTCCACATCGTCGGTGTCGCGATCGACTTCGACGTCGCTGCGGCGCACCGTGTCGGACACGTCCTCGACATGCTCCTCGGCGGTCTTGGAAACGACCACTTCCTCGACAACCCGCGCGGTCTTGCCGACGACTGCCTCTTCGCCGGTAGCAGTCATGTCGATCGAGCGCTCACGGAACGCATCGGTGTCAGCTGCCGACAGCGGCTGATCGACCGGGCGACGCTCGACATTGATGCGTTCGTTGCGGAGGCGAACCTGCTCGTGGACCGGCGTTTCCGTCACATACGAGCGGACGCGCACACCTCCGCGATTGACGTCGCGCTTGCCGACGACGAGCTGTTCTTCGACTACAGGGATGACTTCCTCACGCTCGGCGCCAACTGCGCGGTCGTTCAGGCCCGTGGTGCCCGAAGCGCCGCCCAGTGCACCCAGCGTGCTCGCGGTGCCGACACCGGCAGTGTTGGCGGAGTAATCCCACCCGGACGAGCGCCACTGGCTGGCGCGATCGTCAATGTCGATCGAGCCCGCTTCCTCAAGCACGCGGACGGCTTCATCCACGCAATCGTCGTCCACGTCGGCGGTCAGCAGCACGCCTCCGCGGCGCAGGCCTTCCTCGTACGTGTGGCGATCTTCGTCGGGCAGGAAGGCGTTCTTGATCGAGTCCCAAATGCCGCGGTCTTCGTGGGTCGAATAGCCCTGCTCGCGGTGACCGGCACTCGACTTATCGTGAACATGCACGTGATCGGCATCGACGTTTGCGGCTTGGAGCCGAGCCTTCGCCGCTTCGGCGTCTGATCGGCTATCGAACATCGCGGTGATGGTGCTGGACATGGGTATTCTCCTGCTTCTCTGGGGGGGATAGGAAGTGGATTAGCGAGCGGTCACGACCAGCTCGGTGCGGCGGTTCTCGAAGCGGCCGGCGGCGGTCGCATTCGTGTCGACCGCATCGTTCTCGCCGCCGGAAACGGTTTCGATGCGCCCCTCGTCAACGCCCTTGGCGACCAGCGCGGCCTTCACGCTGTCGGCGCGGGCCTTGCCGAGCGCAATGTTGGCCGGCTCAGTACCACGGGCGTCGGCATAGCCGGCGATGCGGATGCGGGCGTTCGGATACTGGACGAGGGTGCCTGCGATCTGGTCGATTTCAGCAGCGTCAGCAGGGCGGATATCGCTCTTGGCGCTGTCAAAGTTCAGCTTCTCGAAGGTGAATGTGCGCGGCGTCGGTTCAGTACCGGCAAGATAGGTGCCAAGGCCAGAGGTGCCGGCCAAAGCGGCCGAGCCTGACGCGTTCGGAGTTGTTGCCACCACATCTGTTGCGGCGCCGGCGGGGCTTTCTGTGGCGATATCCACCGGTGTGACAACGGCTTTGTCGTCCCGGTCGCAGCGGCTCAGAGCCAGCAAGAGCGCGAGCAGCCCCAGCGCGAGAAGCAGCCAAGGGAGCCAGTTGAAACCCTTCTTCTTCTCGATGTGGACGTGGCTCGGCGCGCCGTCACGCCGGTCATTGGGGTTAGCCATCAATCGCTCTCCTTTGGATCCAGATCATGCCGTTCGATGTCGACGTCGGTGCGGCGAAGCGTCGCTGGCAGTTCTACTTGCTCGGTTTGCACGGTGCGGCGCAGGTGCAGTTCCTCGACAAGGAACAGCCGCTTTTCCACCACGAGCCGCTCCTCGAGCACCGGAACGATCGTGACGTCACCTTCGATCCGGACCTCTGGTGCTCGCGACACCTCGATGTTTTTAAGAAAACGAGTTACCTCGACGTGCTCACGGCGAACCTCGTCTCGAACAACGACGTGCCGCTCGTGTTTAGAGGTGCGCACATCTACACGTTCGGTCGCGATCGAGTGCTTGAGTACGCGCGCTTCCTCTTCCACAATTGGTATGTGCAATTCGTCAGACATGGCTGGCCCTGCTATAAGACCACTAAACATCTCCAGCGGGGATGCCGTTCCCGTTCGGATATGCGCAGCCAACAGCCATGGTACAAAAAGACTACTCTGTCGGTGACCCGTGGCGGCGGTACGCCGACTGGTTAAGGAACATCGCCACGATCGCTGCGCTATGAGGTCATGGTAGATCCCTATCCGCATCGCCTCGCCGGCAACACTCTGCGGCATCTGGAACAGGTCATCGGCGGCTTGAGTGCTGGCGTGATCCTCGTCGACCTTGCCGGCACGATCCTGTGGGCCAATGACGCGGCTCTGGCGATGCACGGTGTGAAGGCCATCAGCGAGCTTGGCGCTACTGCGGACGAGTACGCCATGCGGTTCGCGCTAAGCCTGCGCAATGGCAAGAGGCTGGCAAGCAGAGAATACCCCGTAATGCGGGTGCTGGCCGGTGAAAGTGTTCCCGACATGATCGTGGAGGTGACGGCAAGCGGTGCTCCGGAACCCCGTTGGACGCATGAAGTGCGTGACGTTCTGATGACCGGCGATGACGATGAGCCGGAGTGCCTCGCCTTGGTGATCCAGGACGTTTCGGAGCAATATGAGGCCGAGGAGCGGTTCGAGACCATGTTCCAGGCCAACCCGGCGCCGGCTCTGATCATGCGACTGGCCGACCAGCGCTTCTCCCGCGCGAACCGAGGGTTCCTGGAGATGACAGGGCTCGGACGCACTGCAGTGGTTGGGCGTAGCTTGTATGAGTTCGACATCTTGAATGGCGCTGAACGGCTTCAGCTTGCCAAGGACCGGCTCGCCGAAGGGAAGACGATCCCGCAAATGGAGGCAGAGCTGCCGCTGGCCGGGCGTCATACTAAGCTGGTGATCGTCGCCGGGCAGCCGATTGAGATTGGCGATGACAAGTGCATGCTCTTCACGTTCGCGGATTTGGAGCCGCGCCGAAAAGCCGAGCGCTCGCTGCGCAACAGCGAGGCCCACTTCGCCGCCTTGTTCCGCATGGCGCCTGTCGCCATGGCGCTGACCTCCTGGAAGGACAACCGCACGATGGAGGCCAATGACGCGTTCTGGCGGCTCACCGGCTACTCGGCGACTAACTTCATCGGGCGGTCCGGTGGTGACCCAGAACTCTGGGCTAATGTCGCTGAACGGAACGCTGCTGAGAAGGAGATCGAGCACGCAGGTGGCGTCCGAAATCGCGACGTGCGCCTGCTTAACGCGCGCAACCAGCCAGTCGACTGCCTGCTCTCGGCCGAACGTGTCTCTCTGCACGGTGAGGACTGTATCTTGTGGCTGTTTCAGGACATCAGCGCGCGGCGTGCCAGCGAGCTCGAATTGGCAGACGCAATCGAGGCGGTGATGAAGGATGCGAGTTGGTTCAGCCGCTCGATCATGGATAAGCTGACGGCCCTGAGAGAGCCGCACGCCGCCGAACCGAAGCCAGAGGTGCTCGATCTCACCCCTCGCGAGCGCGAGGTGCTCGGCCTCATCTGCGAAGGCTTCGACGACAAGGTCATTGCGAAACGCCTCGCACTTTCCGGAAACACGGTGCGCAATCATGTCGCCGGCATCTACGGGAAGATTGGTGTCAACCGCCGCGCCGCCGCCATCGCCTGGGCTCGCGAAAGGAAGCTCACCTAGATAAGGCAAGCAGATCGGCCAGGCACGAGTTGGCCCCCAGATCGTTAGCTAACGGAGAATTGCAGAAAACCGTCTAACGCGAGGACAGATCCATGACCGAAGCTAAGACTGCTACGAAGGCCAAGAGCAAGAGCGGCTCGAAAACGGCGCGCAAGACGCAACGCGCGGCCGCAAAGCCCGCCGATGCGATCAAGCTGCTTAAGGACGATCACCGCGAAGTGCAGAAGTGGTTCAAGGACTACGACAAGCTGGAAGACGATACCGCAAAGCAGGAACTTGCCGACCGCATCTGCCTGGCTCTGACTATACACACGCAGATAGAGGAGGAGATCTATTATCCCGCCGCGCGAGAGGCGATCGACGACGACGATCTGCTTGATGAGGCCGAGGTCGAGCATGCCAGTGCCAAGCAGCTTATCGCCGAGATTCAGTCGATGAAGGCGGGCGATCGACTGTTTGACGCAAAGGTCACCGTGCTGGGCGAGTACGTGAACCACCACGTCGAGGAGGAGGAAGCCGAGATGTTCCCCGAGAGTCGGGACAGCGATCTCGATCTGAAAGCGCTCGGTGTCCAGCTGGCGGAGCGAAAGGCCGAGCTGATGGCAGAGGCGCAGAAGTAATCGCAGCTGGCGTACGGCGACGATCATTGCCTCCATGCGCCGGCCCAGCTCGCGCCTCGGTGCCCACGGCGTCTAATGAGTCAAATGTAAGTGGAAGAACATCCCATCCTACGCTCCTTCCTCCAGAGGTTCTGGTAAAGCGAACAGGCGCTTCCCGCTTGCCAGTATGTCCGTCAACCATGGGAATTCAGCGGCGCATGTTTGCGCCTGCGCTCCACGACTTGAGAATTATGTGGCAGCTTTGCCTTATCGGACTTGTCTTCGGCTAAGATGAACATGGTGTAATCGCGGGGCGCGCTGCCACACAGCACGATCGGTGCTGATGCAGGTGGTTGTTCCCCGGTATGATGAAGAACGGGCTCTCGATTGGTGACCGGGCCCAGCATCAGCGGAGAA
>NZ_LR732479.1 GCF_902506425.1 Novosphingobium sp. 9U
AGCGATAGTCAAGCCGCACGCCAAGCGTACGCCGTCCTTCTCCCGAGACATATTGGAGATAGCTGCCGGCCGGCGCGAAGGTGATCGTCTGGATGCGCGAGACGAAGATCTTGTCGAAGATGTTGCGGCCGTAGACGCTCAGGCGCATCCGCCCATCAGACGCGCCGATGCCGATCGACCCGTTGAAGATGCCATAGGCGGGGATGATCGTGTTGGGGTTGCCCGCCACGGACCAAGCGCTGCTTCGATGGTAGTAGTTGGCGTTCGCGAAGAACTTCATGCGCTCGCCGAGGTCGATCGAAAAGTCTCCGTTGATGTTGAAGGTCATCTTCGGAGCCTGGATCGACGGCAGTCCCGACACGTCGTTGACCGTGCCGGTGCCCAGCACGTAGCAGCCGCGGCCGGGTGCGGAGAGACGCGGCTGGCCGCTGTAGCAGGGCGCGAGGAAATTCTGGTACTTGGTCGGCGCATAGGACGCGTTGCCGCCCAGGGCCAGGTTGGGGGTGACCCGGGCGATGACTTCGCCCTCGA
Organism: Novosphingobium sp. 9U; assembly: GCF_902506425.1. Lineage (NCBI taxonomy): Bacteria > Pseudomonadati > Pseudomonadota > Alphaproteobacteria > Sphingomonadales > Sphingomonadaceae > Novosphingobium > Novosphingobium sp. 9U. The sequence continues at coordinate 532 of NZ_LR732479.1, forward strand.
TGCCGCGCGACAGCACATGCGGTGCATTGGCCAGCACCGAACGGGTGATACCGTCGGCCCCGACCTGCGAGACCGTGGTCTGGAAGTTGTTGAAACGCTCGTGGAATAGGCTGAGGTTCACAGTCAGGCGCCTGTCGAACATCTGCGTACGGGCGCCAATTTCGTAGTTGACGACCGTTTCCTTGTCGACCGGCCGCAGCGATCCGATGGAGGTGCCCACCGCCGGCGCCTTGTAGCCGGTCGAATAGGTCGCATAGAACATCGCGTCCTCGAACGGCTTGTACTGCAGGGTGACCTTACCCGAAAAATCGCTGGCCTTGCGCTTTGCGCTCACCGCTGCCGGCACGCTGCCCAGGAAAGTGTAGATCGGGTCGGTCGTCGGGAAGTAGCTGGCCTCCACCCGATCGCGCGTGAACCGCCCGCCACCCACCACGGTGAAGCGATCAGTCAGGTGGATATTGCCTTCGCCGAAGATTGCGAAACTGCGGATCGACGACGGATAGTTGGCGTCGGCAGCGACGAGTGCGGCAGACAGCGTGTTGGGCGGCAGGGTCATGTTGCGTACGCCGCCCGAGCGCTCCGCCGCATTGGTCTTGGCGTCATAGAAGAATGCGCCGACGACATAGTCGATCAGGCCGCCCTTCGGCGAGCTCAGGCGGGATTCTTGGCTGAACTGGTGCGATTTCTGCCGCGCGTCGTTGAGATCGTAGAAATTGGCCTGCGTTTGATCCTGGTCGAACGATGATCCCACGCGCGCTTCGGTATAGGCGGTGATCGATTTCAGCGAATAGTCGCCGATGGCATAGGTGATCTGAGCCTGGGCGTCCTTCTGCTTGATGTAAACCTCGTCCCCGACGTTATGGGAATAGGCGAGATTCTTGCTGCCCGGAGTGATTCCGGCGGCGGCGAGCAGGCTCGGGAAGTCAATGAGGGTGCTGGAGTTCGCCGGAACTGGAGCGGTGTACGGGCCGAGCGAGCGCACCGTCCCCAGACCTCCGAGGCCATCGTCATGATGATCCTGCACGTCGGCGATCAGATAGACTTCCAAGTTGTCGGTCGCCTGCCACAGGAGCTTGGCCTTGATGCCGTAGTCCCGGTAGCCGCCACCCTTCGAGTTGTCATAGCGGTTGGAGAGGTAACCGTCCTGGCTCTGGTAGATGCCCGTCAGCCGGAGCGCGAGGTTGTTCGCCAGCGGCAGATTGACGCTGTTGTCGAAGCGAACCTCCTTCCGCTCGCCGTATCGCATCGAGCCCTCGACACTGAATTCGTCGAACATGGGCTTCTGGGTGACGACATAGATGACGCCGGCCGACGCGTTCTTGCCGAACAGCGTGCCTTGCGGTCCCTTTAGAACTTCGATCCGCTCGATGTCGGCGAACGTGTTGAAGCCGATGGTGCGCGGCATGCCCTGCACCACCTCGTCGACGACGATGCCGACGGCCTTCTCCAGGTTGTAGTCGAAGCCCTGGGTGCCCAAGCCGCGGATGGTGAAGCCGGCGCCGAGCTGTGGATTGAACGACACGCCAGGCGCGATGTAGGGGATGTCGGTCGCCGCCTTATAGCCGGAATTGCGAATGGCGTCCTGGCTGATGGCGACGACCGATACCGGGACGTCCTGAAGCCGCGCAGCGCGTCGCGTGCCTGTCACAATGATGTCGGACGACTGTTCCGCAGGGTTGGCATCCGATGCAGCGGCACTGACGTCGCCGGGCTCGGCCGAGGTATCGGCATAGGCAGCCTGCGAGGACATCAGGGCGATAGCAAGACCTGCGGAAGAAATGTGATAGCGCATTAAACCCCCATATTGCTGGGCAAGGCACCTCGACATGGGAAGCGCGCTTGCTCGGATGATGTTGATCTCCCTGCCCTCGCTTTCACTGGAGGGTTTATTGCTCCGGCCGATTGCCTCTCGACGTCAAGCCGGTCACCAGACAGACGCTAGATTGTAACGAAGGGTGTTCCAATCCGATTGGGGTCTGTGTTCGCCAGGCGAGCACTTAGCGGTGCCGCACGTTTGCAGGATCTTCGACCTCTGCAGTAGGCATCATCACCATATGGCCGAGTTCGTGCGCGAGGTTGAAGCGTTTGCGCTCTACCCAGATGTCTCTCCGCATGACGATCACGCGAGCGCCATGGCGCCCGTTGCGCATGACGCGCGCGGCGAGGCCGTCAATGTCGTCAAGTGGAGTCGAGAGAACCTTGATGGCGCGTTCTTCGATCCCGCGAGCTTGGGCACTGGGTCGTGATTCCAGGCCCATTCCTCGGGAACTGAGCGAGCGGCGTCTTCGGCATCACGTATAACGTGCAAGAGATATGGCGCGCTCCGAGGCAGTCGTTGCGACAACTTTCCAGTAGCCAGAAGGTACGCGATGCCGTTCAGATGGTCGCTTGGCTACTTTCATAATGGACACGGCCGCCCCATGATCGCTCGATTGCTGCGAAGCGCGGGTTTTGTTCAACGGACTAAATAGGGAGCCTTGAAGGAGCCTCGGCGATCTAGCTCGCGAACGGGTGGGAACGGCCGCGTCTGGCCGGGAGCCGACCCTAACGTGCGGAGGGAGAATGCCTCTCCGCCAATGTTGGAGATCGAAGGCGCCAAGCCGACGGCTGTCTAATTAGCACAATGTCTGCTTGCCGCATTTGCCATTCTGATTTTCGAACAGTCGCCCGTGTCCAACAGCCTGGCCATTCTGAGCCCACCGAACAGAGGGCAGCTTTTGGCTGAACCTGCCATTCTCCGGCGGACCCGTGAATGGCAACAAAGTCCCAGCCTAAGCCGTTCCGAGCGCCTCGCTAAGACTTCCGGAGCGCTGCCAAGCTTACTTGAACGAATAGCAGAATTTGAGGACCTGGCAGGTGGTCTGAGTGACAGCAACTGGGTCCACTCACCTGCACGACATCTTGGCCAGTTTCTTCGATACCCAAGTCACGTCAAGGCCAGAGTCCGTCTGTGGGATGAAGATTCTGCTCTCAGCGCCGCCTTACGGCGACAGGCTACATGCTTTCCTGGTTGAGCTTTGGTTTGCGAAGCGGCTATCGCATCTTCGTCATTACAATTGATCACTCTAATGTACGGTATACACCGCCCCGCGCCAGCAGTGCTTCGCGCGCTGCAAATAAAAAGAATTGTGCCATTTAGAATCGAGCCGCAGCGCTCCGGATCGTAGCGTTGTGAGCGTTGACAGATCAGACGAGCCTCCGCACCAGTTAGGCAGCTGCTTTAAAAAATTGGGAGAAAACGATGCAAATGGCCGGCAAAAAGGTGCTCATCACGGGGGCGAGCGGGCTCGTCGCCTTTCCAGTCGCTGCGGAACTCGCCAAGCGCAATGAGGTGTATGCTTTGGCGCGCTGGTCCGATCCCGAGCAGAAAGGGGCCATGCAGAAGGCAGGTGCAGAGCCAATCATTTTTGATCTGACAAACGAGGATGTCTCTTCGCTCCCGCGGTCGATCGACGTGGTGATCAACTACGCCGTGCTGCCGCCCAAGTTCGGCAATATGGCCTATGACGTGAACACCGGCGCTACGGGGCGGCTCGCACGCCATTACCGTGACGCCGAGGCCTTCGTTCACGGTAGCACAGGTTCACTTTACGAGTACCAAGGCGAGCGCCCGCTGAGCGAGGAAGACCCCTATGGTCTCCACAGCGGTGGAGAGAATTATGCCGCCAGCAAGATCGGCGCCGAATACATGTTGAAGCACCTCAGCGTCGATTATAAGCTGCCGGTGACGATCGTGCGCATCTTTTCCTTTTATGGGCCGCGCGGGGGCGGCGTGACCCAGCGCATCGATCAAGTGGCACGCGGAGTGCCCGTGAGTGTCTACCCTGGCGTGCGCAACTTCCACACGCCGTTGTACGAAAGTGACTACGTCCAGAAGACAATCGCCGCAGCGGCAATCGCCAAGGTTGGCTGCGAGACCGTCAACGTCGGGGGATCCGAAGTGGTGACCACACAGGAGTACTGCCGGCTTGCGGGCGAGATCCTAGGCAAGGAACCGATCTTCGTGGAGAACGGGAACTCTTGGCCAATCTGGGCAGACACGTCCAAGATGGAGCGACTGTTGGGGCCGAGCAAAGTATCTGTTCGTGAGGGTATCCGACAAGTCATAGAGAGGTTCGACCAGCGCCTTGACAATCCCCATCACGTTCTTGGTGCAGCGGAGGTTGCCGACTGACAGCGCATGATCGCTAGGCACGTCGAACATGGGTAAGGTCCAGACACGCGAGCTGCCTTCCCGCGCTGCTCCTGCGTGAGTTCAGGCCTACCTGCGCCGTCGTACCAAGTGAGGTTCCCCGCACACGATCTGCTGGAGCGCGTAGAGCGGGGTTGTCGGAGCAATCTGGCGCTGCCCCTCACCCACGGGAAAATGCAGCGATGCGGGCTCTGCGATACCAGGTGCACCAGTTGGTAAGGTCGGGCAGGTAGGGCCGAGAGCGCCGACTTTCATGAAGAAAGCGCTCAGACGCCATGGATCGCCTGAAGCTGTCTCCACCGATGGGCTTTGCTCGTAGGGTGCCGCAATGAACGAGCTGGGCAACCGTGATAAGCAGTAGATTGGCCGCTGAGCCAGTAACCGGGTGGAGAACTCGCACCTGCTATTTGTACTTCTGCTCCCGAACGGCAAATTCGTGCGGAACAGCGGGCGGGCACACTACGTTGCACTCACGTTATTACGGAGAACAGCAGATGGCTCAGAAGGGTGCAGGCGGAAACGCCGGGGCAGTGACCGAAAAGGGGGGCGATGGGGCGAACGGCAGCACCGGCACGGGTCGAGGCGGCGGCAAATCCGGAGGCGGTTCCGCGGGAGAGCGGACGAAGAAGGAAGAAGGCGAAACCGGTCCCGCTCAGGACAACGAGTAGGCAGATGGCCCGGGTGCAGCCCAGTCTCCCGGGCGATCTCCGCGTTCGAAAGGCAAGCGCGGGACCAATGAGGGCGGCCGGAATTGTGCTTGGCGTGGGCATTGGCGGCTTCATCGATGGCATTTTTCTCCACCAGATCTTCCAGGTTCACGCGATGCTTTCGGCCAAGGTTCCGCTCGACAGCATGGCGAACATGCAAACGAACATGACCGCCGACGGCGTGTTCCATGCCGCGATGCTGGTCGCGGTGATCCTAGGCATCGTCCTGCTTTTCAAGGCTAGCCGACGTGAGGATGTCCTCTGGTCCGGTTCCGCGCTCACTGGCTCGATGCTGATGGGGTGGGGCCTGTTCAACGTGGTCGAGGGCATCATCGATCACCACGTGCTGCAGCTGCACCACGTTGTCGAACGCCTGGGTCTGTCCAAGTGGGACTGGGCTTTCCTGGCGGGCAGCCTCGGCTTGATCGTGCTGGGCGTCCTGATCGCGCGTCAGCACCCGCATCAGAGCCAGTAGCGAGACGCAGAGGTGGACGCAGCGCCTAAAATTCGCGGCCAAGTCGCGGCGCACGCTCGATCGCTGAAAAGTCGCTTTCGCAGCCCATCCGCTAGCGCGGCACCAGCGACAACGGGTTCAACGCGCCGGACCTGCAGAGCGAAGGCGTTTTGGACAAGATGGGCACCGTCTACAATTCTGCTGCGGACCAGGCCGGGGCCTAGTCCGCCGACAGCGCCCACGTCTACGTGGCAAGCACCGCAATCGCGACTTGTAGGAGGTACAGTCTAGGCGCCTTACGCTGGAGAAGGCGCAGTCCGCGGACGTGTAGGCTTTCCGCCAAGCAGATGATCGACGATGACACGGTGACCCAACCAGCTCAAGCTGGCTGTTAGGCACGTGCTCCCGACTGAAATGGATGGCACCGCCGAGCGGTGCTGGACATGCTGCAGGGGGGCACCCGGCGCCGCGTTCCCCAAGGCCTACTTCGATCAGCAGGCCTACCGCTGGCGGGAAGGGGTCCTCATCGAATGAATAGCTGAATGTGGGTCTCTGCAGTTACAGAGCCGCGAAGGCCGGCACAGCCGGTCGGGTTTGTTCGAAGCCGGCTTCAAGGCTTCGATTCGTGCGCCGCGTAATGGCTCCGGCAACTCAGCAGTTCGTTCAATGTGGACGGTTGGTGGAAAACCGTCGTCCGCGCTTCGGCAGAGAGCACGCCGTCCTGCTTTTTTGCGGCTCAGTCATGGTTCCAAAATCCCATCGGCACGTTGACTTGGCAGAACAGCCCGCCAGGCCGTAGCTCGAACGATGTTCTTGCGTCGAGTTCGTAAGTAAGCGCCGACTCGATGTATTCGCGGCCGAACCCAATCCTGCGAGGAGCCCTCGTGATGACCGGCACCCCCGCTTCCGCCCACTCGATCGATAGCTCCAGAGGGTTCTGCAATATACGCCACAGCACGGTCAATCGTCCGCCCTCAATCGATCGAGCGCCAGCTAGCGCACATGGAGAACAACGGAGTGCGCCGCGCCTACACGCGTGGCGAGTACTGGGACAAGCGCGTCGTGCTGATGCAGTTCTGGTCAGATGAACTCGAGCGACTGCGGGACCGAGCGAAGGTTCTCAAGCCCAACTTTGTGGGGCGTAAGCGGTCCGAGCCGATGTGTGGTTTGTGAGCTTGTGTATACCCCACAAGGTATATTGCGGCTTTATCCCCTCTGGGGTATGCATGTCGATAATACCTTCCAGGGTATATGGCCCACATATACCTTACGCGGGATAAGGAGCGGCTCTCATGGAGCAAGTGGTACGGCGTGCGAGCCAACTAGGTGCACGGCTTCAGACGGAGCGACGGCGCCGATCCATGACGCAGGCCGACCTTGCGAGGAAAGTGGGGACGCATCAAAAAACCGTCTCTGCCATCGAAAACGGCAGTGAGGGGACGAGGCTCGAAACACTGTTGGGGATAATTGCTGCTCTCGATCTCGATATGCAGATCGTACCGCGCCGTAAGGCCGGCAAATCAATCGAGGATGTCTTCTAGGCGATGGCGCGCAAAAAAAGCCATGTTCCTCTGGACGTTCTGATCAACGGGCGCCTCGCCGGGCATTTAGAAAAAGCCGCCAATGGTGCGACCTCGTTCCGATACGCGGAAGAATGGCTCGAGTGGGAGCACCGGTTTGCGGTATCGCTGTCCTTGCCGTTGCGTCTGGACGCCTATCGTGGCGCGGAGGTCGCCGCTGTCTTCGACAATCTTCTGCCAGATCGCGATGCCGTGCGCAGGCGTGTTGCAGAGCGGATGAGCGCGCAAGGCATAGACTATTACAGCCTGCTGGAGGCAATCGGACGCGACTGCGTTGGTGCGATGCAGTTCATCCCCGAGGGAGCGGCTCCGGCTTTCACTGGATCGATTGGAGCACAAAATGTCAGCGATGTGGAAATCGAGGCCATGCTGGCGGACCTTGCCAGCACTCCCCTTGGTGTCGACCGCAAGCAGGAATTTCGGATATCGGTCGCAGGCGCGCAGGGGAAGACGGCGCTGCTCTTTAAGGATGGGCATTGGTGCCGGCCGCTCGGCACCACCCCGACCACGCACATCCTGAAGCCGCAACTCGGGCGGATCCCTACATCCGAAGGGATGATCGACATGTCCCATAGCGTCGACAACGAGCACTATTGCTTGAAGCTGATGAAGGCTTTCGGGCTGGAAGTGGCGGCGACCGAAATCGCGACTTTCGGACAGCGGCGCGTCCTCGTGGTAGAGCGGTTCGACCGGCGCTGGCGGGATGATAGCCGAATTCTACGTCTGCCTCAGGAAGATTGCTGCCAGGCCCTCGGGATACCACCAACGCGCAAATACCAGAGCGACGGCGGGCCAGGCATGCGTCAGATCCTCGAATTGCTCCGAGGCACCAATGATCCCGAAAGCGACCAGACAGCCTTCTTCAAAAGCCAGATACTCTTCTGGCTCATGGGCGCGACGGACGGGCACGCGAAGAATTTCAGCATTTTCCTCGAGCCCGGAGGCGGGTTCCGGTCGACGCCCTTCTATGACGTCCTGTCGGCTCAACCGGCGCTCGACAAAGGCCAGATCACGCAAAACCAGTTCCGCATCGCGATGTCAGCTGGCAAGAGCCACCATTACCGGATATCGGAGATCATGGGACGACACTTCGTGCAAAGCGGCAAGGCTGCTGGGCTGGGCGCAAAGCGTATGTCAGATAGTATTGAGGACCTTCTGGATGTCGCAACTGCCGCCCCTGGAGCGGCATTGGCGGCCATGCCCGAGGATTTTGCAACTGAGATTCATGAAAGCATATCGACCGCGATAGCGGCACGATTGCCAAGATTGGCCAGTTGCTTGGCGGACCTTGAGGGATGATCGCATTATGCGTTGAAGGATCCCGAAAGCACGCCTCCAGCGCAGCGTCGACGCCGTCCAATGCCGAGCTCTTCGCTTCCGCGCCATCACGGCGTGTTTTCGGGAACCCGCCTTCGCTACCTGGGCGAGGCATTCAGTCCCTGTAGGTCCAGTTGTGCACGTCGGCGACGAAGACAAAGACACGGTGCGGATCGCGTAGAGGGTCCAGCTTGTCCGCGTAGGCCTCTGCCCAATCGAGCCACTCAGCCGCTGAGCGGCCATCGACGATCGCCTCCGCGTCCGTGATCGATGCCCGCAGGGCTGCCGCGAAGTTGCGCGCGAGTTCCGCTTCGCGCCAGCGATCGGCATGCTCCAGGAAGCGGCGGAAGCGACTGCGTTCGAGCTTCCGCTGCTGCTCCAGCTCGTACCGCCGTTGTTCATTGGCGATACGCTGCCGCTCGGCTTCTTCGCGCTGCTTCCTTTGTTCTACCAGCAGCGGGAACGCGGCGAGCATGGTTGCGGCGACCTCGTCCATCATCGTCTCGAGCGACATGGTGCGGGTGTCTTGCCACGTGCGACGCAAGCCGTCCGGAAGGTACGTGTCAATTTCGAGTATCTGCGCTTCTGTTTCCTGAAGCTCGAGCACATGCCTTTGACCGCTTCTCCGTAGCCAGCTTGGATCGGTGTCGTTGACGGGTCGTCTGACTTGCTGGTGCTTGATGCGAAGCTGAAACTCGATGGTCTCGCCCTCTGACTTGGCTGCAAGCTCCCGTCGCTCGCCTTTGGTCAGGCTGACGCCATTATGCTCGAGTGCTTTGATCAGTCCGTCGAGCAGGCGCAGCCGCCTGCGCTCCTGATCGGTGAAGGGCGCATGAGGCGTGACTGCTGCCGCGTCGATAATCGCGCTCACGCGCTTTGACCTGGCGCTCGCGCGTGGCGATCCAGCCAGAAATGATCCGGTGCGGTTTGACCAATTGCTCCGCGATCCGAACCTGCCCCATGCTCGAAAGAGCTTCGTCGAGCTTCTGCTTCGCTTCAGAAGGTAGCTGGTCTTGCGGCACACTCGGTCTGATCGTCGCCGACTGTTCGAACTCGGCCTTGGCCGCCGGCAGGGCAATGGTCCCGACCGCCTTGCCTGCGGCAATCTGGCACTGTCAAACCAAGTGCACTACCTGGTAAGCTAACCCGGGTAGGGCAGGTGGATGCCTCGTCCACGTAAGCCAGCCAGCCCGCTCGGTACTTCAACTCGTCGCCAGAGGTGATCCGCCTGGTGGTGCTGATGTACGTGCGGTTTCCGCTCAGCCTGCGCAACGTTGAGGACCTTCTGTTCGAGCGTGGAATTGATATCTGTTATTAGACGGTTCGGCTATGGTGGAACAGGTTCGGTCCGATGTTCGCAGGAGAGGTGCGGTGTAAGCGGGTGAGCCGGATGCGCGGTTTTCGCCACTGGCGCTGGCACCTGGACGAGATGTACGTGAAGCTGAACGGCGAAATGGTGTACCTGTGGCGTGCAGTCTATCAGGAGGGCGAGATCCTGGAGAGTTTTGTCACCAAGACCCGCGACAAGCAGGCAGCGCTTACCTTCATGAAGAAACCGCTTAAATGTCACGGTTCGCCCGAAGCGATCACCACCGATGGGCTGCGCTTCTATGGTGCGGCAATGAATGAGCTTGGTAGTCGTGAGAAGCGCGAGATCGGCCGCTGGGCCAACAACCGGGTCGAGAACTCGCATCTTCCATTCCGACGACGAGAGCGGGCGATGCTCAGGTTTAGGCGAATGAAGACTCTACAAAAGTTTGCCTCTGTTCACGCCAACATCCACAACCATTTGAGCCTTGAACGCCATCTAGTCGATCGAGAGATCTACAAGGAGCGCCGCTCAGCCGCGTCGGCTGAGTGGCAGACCATCGCAAGCTAAGCTGCCGTCTTCAAAGACCCAAGTGCATCGTGTCGAGCCATTAGCGTTAGACTGATGAGGTGGATGGCCCCTGTGTCCGGCGACGGTGAGTCGTATTGTGGGCTGTTGTCGAAGCAACCCTGACAAAGGACCATCCACCATGGTAATTACCACGATCGGCCTTGATCTGGCCAAGT
>NZ_LR732480.1 GCF_902506425.1 Novosphingobium sp. 9U
AAGATCAGCCAGCCTCCGGCACCGTTCCCCGTAACCCCGCGCGGGATGTTCGGCCCGCACTTCCTGGCAAACCTCGCCTTCCAGAAATACGGGCTGCACCAGCCACTCAACAGCCAGCGTGATCGCCTCGAGAGAGAGGGTATCCCGTTGAGCCTCTCGACGCTGGCGGATCAGATCGGGGCGATCTCAGTCGCCGTGAAACCACTGTCCTTGCTTCTGGAAGCCCACGCGCTTGCGGCAGACCGGCTGCACGCCGACGACACCACGGTGCCGCTGCTCGCCAAGCACAAGACGGAGGTAGCACGGATCTGGGATTATGTGCGCGACGATCGCCCGTTTGGCGGCCCGGCACCGCCGGTGGCGCTGTGCTACTACTCGCGTAACCGCAAGGGCGAGCATCCGCGGGCACATCTGGCCGGCTACAGCGGAATCCTTCAGGTCGACAGGTTTGCCGGCTTCAACGAGCTGTTCCGCGACGGCCGCGTCGAGCAGCCGATGACACGCGCAAACTGCTGGGCACATGGTCGCCGAGAGTTCTTCAAGCTCGTTGACATCAAGCAGCAGAAGAAGCGCAAGAACGGTGCGGCGCCGCTCATCTCTCCCTTGGCAGCCGAGGCGCTGGTCATAATCAATCCGCTCTTCGCTATCGAGCGCGACATCAACGGCAAGCCTGCCGCCGAGCGGCTTGCCGTTCGCCAGGAGCGATCCGCGCCAATCGTCGCCGAGCTGGAGACCTGGATGCACACGACGCGCGCCAGCCTCTCGCGCCACGATGCCGTTGCCAAGGCGATCGCCTACTTCCTCAACGACTGGGAAGGCTTCACCACCTTCCTCGCTGACGGCCGGATCTGCCTGACGAACAATTCAGGCGAGCGTGAGCTGCGAGCTGTCGCCAGGGGCAGGAAAGCTTGGCTGTTCGTCGGCTCGGACCGCGGCGGCGAGCGCGCCGCCATGATGTTCAGCCTGTTCGGCACCGCACGGCTCAACGACGTCGATCCGCTCGCATGGTTTACCGATGTCCTCGACCGTATCGCCGACATCCCGCAGAGCAGACTGCATGAGTTGTTGCCTTGGGAATGGAAGCGCCTGAGGAACGTGCCGCTTATCGACGAGGCTGCCTGATGATTGATCCACACCCGAAATCATCGACTCCCCGCTCTACTGGTCCATCGAGCGCAACGGCAGACGACTGGAGGTCAACATCGTCCAGATAGCCACCGAACGTGGATGGTCACTCGAGGTCGTCAACGATCAAAACACATCGATCGTCTGGGACGACCCATTCGAAACCGATCGCGACGCCGATGCAGCCTTCCGACGCGCGTTGGCTGAAGAAGGCTTCGAGGCATTCCTCCACCGAGCCTAACGCAAGGCACGCTCGTCCGCGCTACATTTCGACCGCGGCCGCTA
>NZ_LR732481.1 GCF_902506425.1 Novosphingobium sp. 9U
TGTCGGTGTGCGCTTCGTCTTCGATGAAGGCAGCGGTTTCAGTCCCGGGGCGCGGCGGCCCCAAGACTGGCAGGCCCTTGTCGCTTTTGCTGTAGATGAAGATCGGCAGGAATAGGCCAAAGAGCCTGTTGTCCGGATTGAGAATGTCACCCCATTCGTCCCGGTTGATATCGACGGCGTCGTAAAAGCCCTGGCACCAGGGCCGTGGGTCGTTGCCGCCGCCAGGCTTTGCAATGAATCGCGGTGCAAAGTCTTTTGGGCGCTCGCTCAGAAGCTCTGCAATCCGGTTGTGGTGGGCGGTTACGGCGCCGAGCACGGCAGATTCTGCAGGTGTCGGATTATGCCACGCTCTGGCACTGAGCCCGAGCGCCGCAAACATTGGACTAAACGGATTGGGCAGCCTGGGACCGACGACGCCTGCGGTCAGGAACCCCTCGAGGGCAGATAGCGTGAGGACAAGCGACCGACGACGCGCACTGGAGTTTAGCCAAACCTCGAGCTTTGCGTCCGGCATTACAGGGCCGGCGCTGTTTATCATCGTATTGCTCAAGCGGCGATCTCCAAAGGCGCCGATGTTTGCCCAGGCCGCCAGTTCCAAGCGAGCAGTTGGTCCAGCTCGTTGTTCCTGATTTCGCCCGACACGATGCGGGTCAGCACGTCGTTGAGCCAGGCAAAGGGATCAAGGCCATTGAGCTTGGCGGTCTGGAGTAACGACGCAAGGATCGCCCAGCTTTCGGCACCGCCGTCGCTGCCTGCAAATAGGCTGTTGCGCCTGCTGATACCAATCGGCCTCATCTGTCGTTCGATCATATTATTATCGACCTCGATCCGGCCATCGTCGAGGAAGCGGCTTAAGCCGACCCAGTGACCCTGGGCATAGCGGATGTCTTGGGCGAGCGTGGACTTTGCCGAGATGCGCTCGAGCGTATTGTCGAGCAGCCTCTTGAGCTCGATCATCAGCGGCTTGCTCTTTTCCTGCCGCGCCGAGAGCCGACGCTCAGCGCTGATACCCCGGATCTCCGCCTCGATCCGGTAGATCCGGCCAAGCAGCTTGATGATCTGCGCGGTAATCGAAGACGCAGTGCTCTTGTGCAGATCGACAAAGCGTCGCCGCAGATGGGCGAGGCAGAAGGCAAGCGTGATCGACCCTGACGACCGGTTCGCGGTTTCCAGTGCCTTGTACGCGGTATATCCATCGACCTGCAGGATGCCGGCATAGGCACCGAGCTGTTCGGATATCGTTCGATGGCTGCGGGAACGGGCATGGACATAGCAAACCGCGGGCGGCGCCGGACCACCCCAGGGAGCATCATCAATGCCATGCGCCCAGAATTGATTGATGCGCTCCTTTCCTCGTCCGGGATCAAGGACGGGCATTCGCGTTTCATCGACATGGATCCTGGCCTGACCATGGATGAAGCGGAGCTGACGGTCGTAGAGGCCCTGAAGCCACCAGGCGGTGCGCTGGACCCAGCGACCCATAGTCGAGCGGTCGAGATAGAGGCCGTGGCCAGCAAGCATCTGGCTTTGTCGATAAAGCGGCAGGTACCAGCCAAAACGCTGTGTCACGATCCAGGCGATGAAAGATGTCGTTGCCATCCCGCCCTCGATCATCCGGCGGGGCGCCGGCGCCTGGACAATATCAGTCTCGCAGCGACGGCAGGCATATCTGGGGCGCACCGTGGCAATGACGCGCAGCACGGCCGGGACGATGTCGATCGCTTCGCTGACGTCCTGGCCAATGCGGTGCATGTCGCCCTGACAGCATGCGCATTGCGTGCTGTCAGGCTCAATGATCTGCGTCACGCGCGGGAGATACTTAGGTAAGGCGCCAATGTTGCGATGCCGCCGGCGCGTCCGGCCAGGAGACGGCATGTCATCGTTCGCTGCTTCGAGGACGACAGTCTCATCGAGGTCGCCCAGATCAAGCCGCGCCTGGTCGTTCACGACGATGCTCGCCTTCTCCGACCGCGAGCCAAAAAGCATCGTCTTGTAGCTGCTCAGCAGCTTGTTGGGCGCTGCCAGTTGCGCCTCGAGCTCGGCGACTTTCTGGCGCATTGCGCGGAGCTCTTCGCTCACATTCTGGTCGGCGGCGGACACATGATTTTATAGCGTAGCATCCGCCCAAATCACAGCATTTTCGGCAGTTTTTGGCCCGCAATCTCCGGCTTCCGCACCGGGATTTCCTGTAGTCGCGTCCAGTCCATCCCGCCGATCAACAGGGTCATCTGCGCGCTCGTCAGCGTGATGACGCCGTCACGGATAGGCGGCCAGACAAACTTCCCGGTCTCCAACCATTTTGTCGCCAGGATCATGCCCGATCCGTCGAAGTGGATGAGCTTCAACCGATCCATCCGCCGCTTTGAGCGGAACACGAAAATGTCGCCGCAGTAGGGATCCCGCCGTCACGCCTCCGACACCAGCCCTGCCAGTTTGTTGATGCCCGACCGGAAGTCGACAGGGCCTGCTACCAGCACGACCTTCAGATCGCTTCGTCCACCGATCATCGATCGCGCAAAGCGTCGAACACCGCTCGCATAACCGCAACGTCTAGCGAACCGCGGACATGGACACGAGCACCGCCGATCTCGATCTCGAAATTTGATACCGAGGATGACACAGGATCAGCATCCTCGACCGCGAGCGGAATGACAGAGACCGGATCAAAGGCGCCCCGGTCACATGCCGTCCGGCGCCAATAATGCAAAAGCCCCAAGCTCACCCCATGCGACGGGCGACCGCTGAGACATTCGCGCCGGGTTCGAAGCTTTCGGCCGTGATCTTGGCCTTTTCCTGAGGCTCCCACCTGCGATTGGTCCGCCGCGACCGCAGCACCTCGCCAGGAACTGACGCTTTCGCACCATGCGGCACACTGACCCAATTCGAACTCGCACCCTCTGGCGCATGGTGCGAATGCTCGTCACCACCATCAGCATCACCCACAAACGTCATGCTCATCTCCTAAACCAGGAGACGCCTCCTCACGCGCTCGCCCGCTGCCGTCCATGTGGGGCGCTCGCAGCGCTAACG
>NZ_LR732482.1 GCF_902506425.1 Novosphingobium sp. 9U
GCCGCCGATGCTGCAGGCTGCCTTTCACGATTGGCAGCACTGACGTTGCGCCGCGGCTTCTTGAGCCGAAGGCTCAGTCCATCCTACCGGTAAAGCCGGTAAACGCGATTATGGTTCACCTGCCATCTCCGCCTGCTTCAACGCAAAGGCGATCTGCTCCTCAGTGTACCTCGACTTCTTCATTTCCCAGCTATTTGCCCGAAGGCTTCACAAGGCCGGAAAACTCTCACTCAGAATAGATGAAAAAATTTGGGGGACGTCACCATCAGCATGGCAAGGAGGAATGTGCCTACATCGCTTCCCAACCGACTAGCCCTCGATGAGTTCTACGCCGGCCGCCTTCCCCTATCCCCTCCTGAGACCATGATTGCGGTGCACTATCTTGACCTGAATGGCTTCAAGCCGGTGAACGACAAGTATGGCCACGCGGCAGGAGACAAAGTGCTAAGAGGCGGTGGCTGGTCGCCTCCATTATGCCGTCCGCAAGTCTGACATGGTGGCCCGGCTCGGCGGTGACGAGTTCGGCCTCGAGGATGCGGACCAAGCATACACACTTTCCTGGCTCGTGCGGAAGGCCCTGGAGCGAAGGTAGGAAGTTGGTTGCTTCGCTATTTCGCTTTCGGCAACTGTCGGCACGGTCGTCAGCATGGACCGAAGGTTGACGCTCGACACTTTGCTTCAGCTGCCGGACGCGGAGTTGTATCGTATGAAGCGGGGGCGAAAGAAACTGCAGCACGAAGCCTTGCTATAGGCTTTTGGAGCGTCAGCGCTCACCTGTACGCGTCGGGAACACCGAACCTCATGCGCTCATCGTGGCTGCATCGTAAGGCTGCTGCAGCTCAACTATTTCATCATACGAGCCGCGCAGCCAGACATACACATCCTCGGCCTACAAATCGTGATTATCGCCTCGTTTATAACTTCTGCTGATGACCGAACTTCGGCCCTTGCGGGTATCTCTCACGGCCACTTTCGCCACAGGTGCCGTGGCGATAGCGAGAGCACTGCTTCTGGCGGACGGATCGTTGGATGAGCGCATCTTAGTTGTGGCCGGGATACGGTGCATGCCTACTTGCTCAGAATTTCTGCAAGAATCGTATTTGGCGAGTTACGAAAGGAAACGAACGAGCGTACAAAACGAGGCTTCTTACTCCAACAAATCGAAGTCCTGGACAACGATGTGTGGTCAAGCCCCTCCTACCAGCGGCCAATGATGGCTCCGGACTGAGCGTCAACATCAACAAACACGACCCTCCCGTTTCGAATGAACTTAAGACGGTATGTCATGGCTGTCGGGTCGTATTCAGGCCCAAGGTACTGCATACCTGACATTTGCGGCAAGACAAGCTGCTCGATCTCACGGGTCGGACGCACCTTGTGAGCGCGACGATCCCTACGTAGCTCGTTCTGCTCGCCGCCCTGGCTTGCATCAACAGGGATCGCAACAAGGCTCGTTGCACAGGCGGCGAGCGCTAACGCGCGTGAGGAAAATTGCCGGTTCATCTTGCCCGGTAGTGTTCGGACAACCCGTTGAACAGCATGTGAATACGATGCCTTCGATGTTAACCTCGCATCCGATTGGCGCCAGCTAAACCAAATTAAATATCGCGGCGCGATGGGCTTGCGGTAAATAGACAACTGGCCACAACGGTTGATCAGGCTGCGTACAGATGCCCGCTCGGCGAGCATTGCTGCTCTACGCATTGCCGGCGTAATTCGCTAGCTGCAGCCTTCTGGCGGGTTTGCAGCTGAGCCTTGCCTGTGGGGCTGAGAGCCGGGCAGGCGTTTACCACTTCTGTACAGACGGGGGATGGTTAAGGTCCCACAAGTGCACACCGCGATCGCCGCGCCTGCAGGCAAACTAAATCACTGCTATCGCGGCCTAAGTTAGGGCGGCGGGACATTGATGAACTTCATCGAAGTAAAAGTTGAGGGCGTCTGGCGACGCGTGTCTGTGGATGACTGGTGGCAGCTAGGTAAGGAGCCGAAGCGCTGTGCATCGTGTCATGGCCCGGTCCACATCACGCAAGATCATAGCGGCAAGAGGAGACCCGGTGTGACCCACCGTCGTGGGCGCGCCGAGTGTCTGGGCGACGACACGATTCTGTCTCCGCGGCATCCGAATGCCTTGGATTAGAGAGGCTGGCGCTCCAAGCGCCATGATCGGCAATCCAGATCCACAGCGAACCGTCGATGAATGGCCTAGCCTGGCTACCGTCTCGCGGCGATCGTATTGAGATCACTGGGCTGGAGAAGGCGTGCAAACTCGCAGCCCACAATTCCCTTCTCCCACCAGGCCGCTTTTGCTGCCACGGGCTCAAGCCCCGGGATGGTCAGCCAACATGTGGTGCCCTTGGGTATGGGAGTGATGGCTGTAGCCGAGAAGCCGAACGGGGATAGGTCTCTCACGACCGTTTGCAGTGATTTGCCACCTACGGGTCTTAAGGTAGCAGGCATTGTGCAGCGGCTACGTACTGCGGATCGATCCTCCTGAGAGGCCTCGGCGTAAGCTTCACCCTGAGCGGTCATCGTCATCTCGGCATCGCCTTGTATCCGCCCCCGGATGCCCGCTTCGCCCCCGATCATGGTGCCGGGTTCTTAACGAGATCCTAATGCGTAGGCAGGCCGTTTGATGGCGGAGGGATAAGCCTCGACGCCATCTCGCAGCCGAGCTCACGCCATAGGCTACAGCCAACGCTCAATCAGCGCGTCGAAATCAGCTTGGTTAAGCAGTTCCTTGAAAGCGCAGCCAACAACGCCTCCCTCCCACCAGACGACCTCCGCCTCGATCGACGGTACGCCAGGCAAGGTGAGCCAGCACTTGGTGCCTGGGTTGAGGCGAGCGATCGCGATCGCAGCAAAGCCGGAGAGCGAAATATTCCTGGTCGTGGTGGCCAGGCGCTTGCCCCCGGCCGGCCGTATATGACCGGGGATCGCTACGCGCGTGCGTGAAGCAGAGCGATCCTCTTGTGTGGCATACTCGTAGGTGCCGAGATGCGGCGTTGTTTTGATCATCAGGTGCGACCCCCGCCACCCTTGTGGCTGGAAATGTTTCTACCGCGCATAACTTAAGTAAGTCTTGCAAATCTGCAGGGGTTTCCACGCTACACCCATCGCTTACCCTTAGGGCAAGCACCTTGGCAGCAGCATCTAAGCTTCAATTTATTCGCGGTCAGCCGGAACCAATCCAGGCGCTTCGCGGTTGACCTTGCAGAGCGCCACTTTGAGCGCCGCGTCGTCTCGCCTGCGCTATAAGATGAACCCCTGTTCATGAAGCGCCACGCTACATCACCACACATCTAGTGATCTTGGGTGTTTCATACAGCTCCTCTGTTTTATCTTCACAGCACGGTGAACTGCGTGTCCGTTAACTATTCTGTTAACTATCTCTGGCATCTACTCGTTAAGGATTTGAGGCGATAACGCTTTTCAAGAGCTGAACGCCCGGTACTACTCGGAGATAGATTATGATGAACGCTGATAATCAGATCGTTCGTGAAGTTGTTGGTCCGCTTGGCGAAAAGTTGACGCGGGATATGCTGCCTGAGCCGGGCACGTCGCGCTGGGTCGCACGGCGCAAGGCTGAAGTGGTCGCTGCGGTTGAAGGTGGCTTATTGAGCGTGCCGGAGGCCTGTGCGCGCTACGAGCTTTCGCTCGAAGAGCTTGTCTCATGGCAGCGCGCAGTCGAACGTGACGGCATGCCAGGTCTACGCGCATCCAAGGTCCAGCAGAACCGCCAGCGTCACGAAAGGCTGAACCGGCGTCAAACTGCTTGAGATTTCGCGACTAGGTTGCCCGCGCGAACAACTGAGAACTTTCCCTCAACCCGGTGGTCTTACGCAAGACGCTGCCCAACGGCCTTGCTTTATTGCTGCACTTTGCTGGCGTTGGAGCACCAGCAGGCGCTAAAAGCCGCTGCTCATGCTAGCAGTTGAGCTGCATCTATAAATCATAACCTTTTCAGCGCTGCGGGCAGCGACCTTCGTAACGGCAACGCGCTCAAGGACATATACACCGTCGTGTGACTTCGTGGCCAAGTCGCGGCGCCTTCTCTCAAGTCGCAAAGGCGCAGTGCACCTTGCAGCCTAGATCCATCGGATGCCGTGTATTTGAACCGCACTAAGGTTGCTGGGTGCTCCTGCTTCGAAAGCGACCGCGCCATGGCCACCCGATACGACCAGCTCGCCATCAGCTTCGTAAGCATGGTGCATATCGCAACCGCCAGATACTGGCTCAAATCCGTTTATGCCGCCTAGACTTACATGTCACCGCGCCAAAACTGCCGGCTGCCGCTCGCCGGACATCAACCCGCGGGCGAACGAAGGTGCGCACTACCTCTGTGCTAGCGATTATCGTACTTCCCCATCTCTGATCTGAGTCTGTTTGCTGAGCCAGCGGGTGATGTCACTGCGCTTTCAACGGAAGACAGGTTGTCGCGCGAGTAGAGCGTCGATGTCAGCCATGGCTGCGTCAAACTCCTCCAAGGCGGGAGCGAGGGCAGGGGCGTGGCTCTTTCTCGGTGGAGGCGTTATCCGTTCGTGTGACTCAAGAGTGGCGAGCAGCACCATACCCTTGACCTTGGACCGTCGTGCAAGGCCAGCGCTGACAAGCGCGTCAGCAATGGCGTAGGTCCCGCGCCGGCTGACCCCGAACGCCGACACCATCTGCTCGACCCCGAGTGGGGCGAAGGCGGCGAGCACGGTCCAGACCAGCGGGGCCCGCGCGTTCGAGCGCAGATGGCCAAGCGCGCGGTCCGTCCGCGCCGCTTGCCTACAGGACGCCACGATCAGGTCTGCGAGGCGAACGGCGGCGCGGCTGAGGTCGCGCGCTAGCACCATCCGCCGCTCGCCAGGCCAGAGGTGCGGTTGCAGCGCCTCGGCGGTGATAGTGCCGGGGCAGGGCAGGGCGATGCTCCATGTCCCGCCGCCATGCAGCAGCTTGCCCATGTTCGCGTCGACCGCCCATAGCGGCGATGTCGCTGCAGCTTGCTCCAAGATGACCTGACGTTCGCCCAATATCAGCGTGTGCGGCGCGCGCTCCGCCGGCGCAAACAGCGGATCGGTGCCGAGTTGGACCACCAGCTGCCACATCCGCTCGAACGGCAGGGGCGTGCCCGCAAGCGAACTGCCCTGGCTGACGTGATCGGACGCGCAGGCGAGCGCCTCGCGCGCGAAGCGGTCGTTCGAAGCTTCGGGTTGATCCACTGTAAAACGCGCCGCGGCGGTGATGGTTGTAGCGGCGGAAGCGAGCGGCTGCCAGGGATGATGGGCCAATTCGCGCAGCAGCGTGCGTACGATCGCGGGCGCAGAGCAGGGCGCGCTGCCGATTGGCTGGGGCTCGCGCTCAAGCCCGGAGAACCACTCATTAAAGCCGCGTTGGGTACCGGCAAACCCCGCCTGCAGCAAGGCTTCGATCAGCACGTGGCGCAGCAGCGCCATCGCGAACAGCGCCGCTTGCGGCGCCGAGAGGCTGGCGACGAGCCCGTCGAGGCGGCCCAGCGCCCAGGCGCACTCCGCTTCCACACGTCCAACTGCACTCTGAGGTACGTCGGCATCGGAAGAGAGCGGATGATGGCGTGACATACCTCATGTGTAGCGAACAAGACTTCGCTTCACAACTGCCTGCATAGTACCGTGATGGGGATTGTATAATTGCACTTATCATATACGCATATTGACCCACATGTCGCCGGAAGGCTACGAGAAGCGCCATGGATGCTCCCCAGTCTGACACCTTGAGCAACGTACTCATCGGGGACGAGGCGAGCGCTGCCCCTGCTGCACAGATGGACGAGCTCTCCTGGGCGATCACCAAGATGAAGGCGGGCGCTCGGATCATCCTGGACGCGCAGCTGATCGAGGCCTTCCGCGCGAGCTCCTCACCGCACAGCCTGCGCGCGCTGCGATCGGACCTTGAAGCCTTCGACCTATGGTGCCGGCACGAGAGCCGCATCGCGCTGCCAGCATCGCCTGAGACCGTGGCCGATTATCTTGACGTGCGCTCAGGGCAGGGCGGCAAACCGGCATCGCTGGGACGCTACAAGGCCTCCATTGCCAAGCTCCACCGGCTGCTCGACCTTGCCGATCCGACCGCAGCCTCGTTGGTCAAGCTGCGCTTCGCGGCGATCCGGCGCGCGCAGGGGACGGCGCAGACCCAGGCGCGTCCGCTGCGATTTAAAGGTTCGGTGCGCGATGTTGCACGCGACGCCCCTCGCGGCCTCAACATCCGCGCCTTGCTCGAGAGTTGTGTCGAGGACCTGCCGGGGCTGCGTAACCGAGCGCTGCTCTCCGTCGCCTACGACACCGGGCTGCGCGCGTCGGAGCTGGTGGCGGTGGCGGTCGAGCACATCGTTGAGGCTATTGATCCTGAGGCCCGGCTGCTGATTATCCCACGTAGCAAAGGCGACCAGGAAGGCGAGGGCGCTACGGCCTTTCTATCGCCACGCTCTGTGCGTGCAGCTGCGGCATGGCTGGATGCCGCGGGCTTCGGTAGCGGGCCGATCTTCCGCCGGGTCAACGTGCGCCGCTACAAAGCGCGGGCTGCGGTGAAAGGCCGGCCGACCTGGAGCTTCTCAGGCCGCGAGCATTGGGATCTGCGCAAGACCTTGTCCAGGCCGGCAGTGCCCGCGCGAGTCGAATACGATGTGGGGGAGGGCGGTTTGCATCCCGGCTCCATCGGGCCGATTTATCGCAAAATGATCCAGGAGGCGTTCGCACGCGGGGCGCTGCCCGATCTGACTGCGGATGATCTGACCCGATTGCTCAAAGGGATCAGCGCGCATTCCACGCGCGTCGGCTTGAACCAGGACTTGTTCACAAGCGGAGAGGACCTTGCCGGCATCATGGATGCGCTGCGCTGGAAGTCACCGCGCATGCCGCTCGCGTACAACCGCAACCTGGCGGCAGAGCAGGGCGCGGCCGGTCGGCTGATGGCTAAGCTCGGGTAATTGCTGTATGAGATTCACCTTGCCAGGCGAGTACGTCGAGGCGCGAGTACAAAGCCGTACAGTATAGGCCGTAGACAACCGTCGAGAGGAAACCTGCACAGGTCATGTGCTGGCAGACGAGCTAACCGAGCTTCAGATCAAGGGTTCGTGAGTTGCTGGCGAAGCTATTTTCCCGCAGGGTAGCCTGAACTCGAAGGTGCGAATGAACCGCTTTGCGCTGGGTTGGCGAACGCACAGCTTGCTGCTAGCGGCTCGGCACTATCTCCAAGGCAGCTTATCGAGTTACAGACCGAAGTTCTGCACGAAGGTGGGCGACTTCCTTTGCACGGTACATGGCGATATCTGATATTTTAAACATTTGCCGGCTTCCAGTACTCCTCCATGCGAATGTTAGGCCCCCACGGACGCGCCAATGCAGACATCATGATCGCGAATGGCGATCGGCGCGTCTAGCGCTTGGACTAGATCGCGGACGATTGTATCCGAGTTGTCGCCAGGCAGGCTTGGAAGAATGCACCCAGATTCATTTCCACCAAGACGTGCTGGCGTTGCGCCCTGCCTAGATTTAGTCAACGCCGACAGCCTCCGAGAAACCTCCTAAGCTTGCAATTGATTGAAGATCCTCTTGAGAGGAAGGGATCGAAATGAGATTGAACGGATTGGGAACGGCATGTTTGACGGGTTGGATCGGCGCTATCGATCGTTCTGCTCGCCGGAACCAGGCGGGAGAGCAAGCGCTCGTCGCTAGGGCTGGGAGAACATAGACTTACTGGCCGTTGCTTGGCGAGCGCCCCGAAACGTCTTCCGGCTTCAGCCTGGAACGCCTTCTAGCTGCTTCCGCCTTTGCTGCAGGGGCTTCGGGTGGATTGCAACCCGTGACAAACATCAATTGTGGACCAGCGCGGATTTCGCGAGCGTGATGTCGCCATTCTCCTCCAGCAACGTCATGATGAGCTCGGCATGCGCCTCGGTCTTCGAGAAACGCTGGTCGCCGCCCGGCGTGCCCGCCACCGCGCTGCTCGATCGCCTTACGCACCACTGCCACATCCTGGAAACCGGGAACGACAGCTTCGACTTCAGGGCCAGCAGCGCTTCCATAGCACGAAAGGAAAAATCACCCGCTTGACCCATCTCCCGCGTCGCGGGACATACCGCAACCCGGATCATTTCTCGATGGAAATCCCGGGTCAACGCTCAGCGGCGATCAACATTATCACCTCTAAATGATGTATTTGCTCACAAGATTGCCCCATCTTGAGACACTATGATGTGATCACTTTGTTTTTATTAGCGAAACGAGAACTGGCTATGTGGAACGCCTTGGTTAACGCTGTGTGAATTCGTGGCGGTTAGCTGTAGTTGTATGCTTGGAATGTGGGAGCATAGACGATGGCAAGCGCAACAGTGTGGTTCGGTGTGGCTGGTGACGAAGATGTTTGGTATCTCCGTCGGGCAAGTACTGCCGGTTTTTCTCCCGTCAATGTTGCCCTGCTTCCGGGATTTAAGCCAAGCTTCTCAGCGCCAGCTAACCAAGTTACGACAAAGGACACCGATACCGCCTGGTTTAACGAGCTGCTCTTCAGCAAGCGCGTACTAATGAACACGAGCTCGGGGATTACTAATGTTGATGTGACGGGGGCGTGGAATACCGTAAAAAATCTGCAAATCAAGTCGGCTGGTGGCCAGAACTTCTATGTCGACGGCATTGTGCATGTTGATGCACAGTTGGGTTACGGCACCACCGAGGCTACGAACCTCTTTTTGAACGGCGTAAAAAGAGCAAATGTGATCACTGGCGATGGTGGTGACACTATAGACATCCGCATGTGCTACGATCAGAATTCAGTCTGGAATGATGATTTCCGCATCGCAACTTTCGGGGGGGATGATGTAGTCCGCATCGCCGGCCTTGCTGTCGCGCAAGAACTAGCGGCTGGCGATCTGACCTACATCGAATCTGTCAACAAGCCCGGCCTGCCACTTTTGACATCAGGCGCAGGGCACAACGCGTTCTTTGCCCTTGGCGCAGGGAACGACACTTTCATTGGCTACAACACGAACGACCATGTTGAGGGTGGAACGGACGGCGGGGCCATTGAGCTTGTCTATTCCGAGAGCGCGCCGAGCGGTTTCGCTTACAGCATCGGCGGCGCGACAGCTGGCGGACACAACAGCACGCTTTACAAAATCGACCTCAGCACCGGCGTGACCATTGCTGTTGGGCCCGTGTCGATCTCGGGGGCTCCAGGTAATAGCGGCACGAACTTGGACGTTGAGTCTTTGACGTTCAGTCCCGTGGACGGGCAGCTGTATGGCTTTGTCAAGAGCACAGGCAACACGGTCGGGCTGATCAAGGTCGATCCGCTGACTGCCGCCACCACGTTCATCGGTGGTACTTCGGCCGGCTACAAAGCCGAGCTCCAGGACATGGCATTCGGGACGGATGGAAAGCTCTACATCGTTTCGGAGGGCGACCTCCTCTCAGTAAATACATCCAGCGGCGATGTCGCGATGATCGGAGACAACACGTTGTCTAAGAAGATCGCAGCGCTCGCGATCAACCCAGATGATAACAAACTCTATGGTTTGGCCCAGGAGGGTTCTAACTCGATCGTATACTCGATCGACAAGGCTACTGGGCTGGTTGGATCCAGCGTTCAAATTTCCAACCTTCCGGCTAACGCAAAAATCGAGGGCATGGGCTTCGACTCGTCTGGCAAGTTGTGGGCGGAAGATCGCGTCTCTGGCCAGATTTATTCGCTGGATCTCACCACTAAACTCGCAACCGCTGTCTCGACAACGCTGGGCACCTCGAAGCAGACGGGGGACGGTTTTGAACAGCTGGCAATCGATGGGCGTTCCGTCCTGCAGCTGACCGACGTGCATGCAAAAGGTGGCGACTTGATCACCACCGGTGAGGGTCACGATCACATCTTTTACGCCGCAGGTGATGGAGTCGATCGTGTCACTGACTTCGACGTGGCGAACGACATCCTGCATATATCAGGCTATACGGCGGCCCAAATCGATATCTCGGAATGGAATGGAAACACTGTCATTAGGTTCCATGACAATAGCCCAGACGGATTTGTGGATAGCTCACTTATTCAGTTAGACCATGTCATGGGATTTAACGGGGCTTCCATCAGCTACGTAAGCGCCCCCGAATACTACCTCTGACTTTGCGTTCTTGCAAGGTTTCTGCGGACCGGATCAGTCTCCCGGTCCGCCCCGAGGCTCTCTGCTTACGCTTAATGCGGTCATTCAGATCGATACGGCTCCCGCCTCCACGTGTCCGCATAACCAAGCGTAGGGTGGGAGGCCGCTACTTGCTGCGCAACTGGCCACCTTGTTCCCATCGCCTACTGCTGTGGCTAGCCGCCCCTCCAGCTTTGGCGGGAGCCAAGCCTGCGCTCCCGTAGCGAGACAATCTGCAATAGTCTGGAGTTTGAATCGGCCTGTGGCATCGCTAGCGAAGGCACAGACACCTAAAAGCTTAGACTGGCGATGCCCGCTGCCGATCCTGGAAGGCTGTAGATGTAGAATGTAACGTCGTCGTGGATCACTGCGCCATCGTACTCGAGATATTGCACCGCAGTACCGGTCGTTCCGTCCACGTCAATCGTTCCTACTTCACCTGCTGTTCTAGTGTCGGTTGGATCGCCTGATCCCCCAACGAGTCTGACCATACCGGCCGTTCCAAGAGCTGTAGTTGATAAGGCCGATGTCGTGACTAACACATCTTTGAGGCCGAAGTTGTTGATTTGATCGTCCCCCAGGCGGACGTCTAGCCCGGTATCGAAAAAGAAAACGTCCTTCTTCAAATCGCCGGCGTCGCCGTTCAGTATGTCGTTGGAAAGCTTTCCTTCGAGTGCAGCAACTGGTAGGACCGCACCGTCAGCGTAAACGGAAAGTCCCGTTTGGTCGTTACCTAGGAAGCGCAAGCTAGTTACTCCAGCGATTACGACTTGATCGGCGCTGCCCACCCCATCAAGCGCAAGAGTGGAAGAAGATAACGCAATAAAGCCATCGCCATTGCCGTCGTAGAGCTTGCCATCAGTAACAAGGATATCGCTTACCCCAAAGTTCGTGATCTTGTCCGAACCAGAGTTTGCATCGAGGTCAAAGTAAAAACTGTTATGCTGCGCGACACCGGTTAGCGTGCTTGAGGTCGATGCTGAGCCATTCACGGTATTCGGGCGTTGAACGAGCGGAGAGTTTGGTAACCCAGATGTGGGACTATCTGGCGTCACAGGAGGAGCAGTTATGGTGACTGTGACAATCGCAGTGTCTAGGGCTTTTCCGTCAGAGGCGGTGTAAGTGAAGCTGTCAGTCCCAACGTAGCCGGCGGTAGCCTTGTACGTGTAGCTGCCGTTTAGGTTGACTGTCACGGAGCCATGTGCCGGAGCAAGCTTCAGCGCAGCAGTGAGCGCATCGCCGTTAGCATCTTTGTCGTTGGCAAGCAAATTGCCCACGCCAGTTTCACCCGAGACGATCGCCAGCTGGTCATTGATCGCATCAGGCGCAGTGTTGGTGGTCAGGGGCGTGGTCGTAGCACCGTTTATGTTGGCAACAGTGGTTGCAAGGTTGTCAGTGACGCCCATATAAAAGACGACTGTTGTCGACCCACCCGCAGCAAGCGTCCCAAGACGAAAGTTGAGGTTGATCGATGTGTCCGTCTTGGTTGTGGTGCCGACCGCCTGAGGGGTCGAGACAGCTGCGGAATACGGGCTTTCGTTGATGAAGCCGTAGCTCGTCACCACAGCACGAGTGTCCCTGGAGTAGAGGAACATCGACTTGCTGGACCCAGCGGCCGCAGCCGTGATCAACGCCCCGTCGTCTCCCTGTTTGACGACGGTGTTAACGGTTGCATAGCCCTCGCCAAGGTCTGGATCGGCGGTGCGCATGTACCGCAAGTCAGCCATCGTAGATGCTGAGTTGTTAGTAAGTGTTACCTGGAATCGAATGTACTTGGCATCTTCAGTTAACGTGATCTTCTGATCCACCCCGAGTTTCTCGCTCGTGGTGCCATTCCAATTTGCCTGGCCAACGCTGCTCGTGGAGCTATTGCTGGCGGCACCTGCGATCTCCACCAGGCCTGCCATCTCTTGATTGGAATGAACGTACGTGCTGGTCCCAGATTTGTAGCCGATATTGAACCCTTCAATGGGTGCGCCACGTACAATCGCGTCGCGCAGGGCAGCATTGCCGACTCCAAAACCGTCTGTGTCGCCAAGTAGGCCAACCCGAGAGTAGGTCAGATCAGTAGCATAGCCCGCTGGCGCAGAGTACCGCGACCCGATATCACCGCTGCTATTGACACCAACAGAGAGGTACTTTCCTTGCAAGAAGACTTCGTTGTTAACCATTTTAGTCGATATCGTCACGCGTGCTTCCCTCTACGGTCATCGGTAAAGCCGATGGTCCGTCCCTCTCAAAATGGCATAACTCGCCCCGCAGCAAGCAACATAGTTTCAGTTAACCAAGTCCGAGCTTATTGCCTGCCAAATGCGACAATGCGACGCAAAGGGCCGCTGAGATGAGGGAACCTCCCGGGCGAACCGATCGATGGGGTGCTGTCAGTCCAATGCGAACCACTCCACACAAGATGCACTTGGGCTTCTAAGGACGGTCCCAGCACTATTTTGGCGGACGTTTGATTTCGGGGATTTCCAAGCAAGGGATGTGGTAATTCATAGAGAGCCAGCTTTTGGAAGGGCTGGTGATGGATGCGGATTGGAGAGCGGATCTCGAGCGTTGGCTTGAGCCGGTTGTAAGCGGCCTTAGACACAAGATCCGTCGTCGGATGTGCCCGGCCTACATTGCGGTTTTGATCGGTCCCGGTGATCGCAAGAGTGTGCAGCCGATGGCTGCTCGTGGCGGTGAAGCGGGGTATGACCAACTTCATCACTTCGTAGCCGCGGGACGATGGGACAGCGCACCGCTAGGGGCAGCTCTTCTGAGGGGGCTGACAGGCTGGTGGGTGATCCCAACGCCTTCCTGGTCATCGATGATACAGCGATGCCGAAGAAGGAACGTCACTCGGTCGGTGTGGCGCCACAATATGCTTCGTCGCTGGGCAAGAACGCAAATTGCCAGACCGTGGTGTCGGTAACGCTGGCATCGCGTGAGCTGCCGGTGATGGTTCGCTTGCGGTTATTCCTGCCGGAGAGCTAGACCAGCGATACAGCGCGCATGGCTCGTGCCATGGTGCCCGCTGACCGGCAGGTCGCCACGACCAAGCCGGAGATAGCCGTCCAGGAGATCGACAGCGTCAAGGCTGCAGGCGTGCGTTTTGGCTGCGTCTTGGCAGATGCTGGATACGGCATGAGTGCACCATTCCGCCAGGCGCTGAGCGAGCGCGGCTTGTTGTGGGCGGTGGCCATACCCGGCCGGCAGAAGGTGTACCCAGCGGACGTCGCAATGATCTTCCCAGTTCCGGGGCACGGCCGGCCCGGCCAACACCACATACCCGACAGCAAGTCGCTTGCCGCAGAGAAGGTACTTGCCGAGCAGCGATGGAGAGGGGTCAGTTGGCGGCGGGGTACAAAGGGACGGCTGACCGCACGCTTTGCGGCCCTGCGCGTCGGCGTCGCCGATGGCCCGACCCAGCGCATCCGCGACCTGGGCAACCAGCATCTACCCGGTGAAGAAGTCTGGCTCGTGGGCGAGCATCGCTCAACGGGAAAGCGCAAATACTATCTGTCGAACTTGTCCGCCGACACACCGATCAAGACGCTTGCCGGTGCTATCAAGGCCCGATGGATCTGTGAGCAGGCGCACCAGCAACTGAAAAAGGAACTCGGCTTGAACCACTTCGAGGGCGTTCATGGACCGAACTACACCGACACGCGCTGATGTGGATGATAGCCTACCTCTTCCTTCCGTCCCGCCGCCTCAAGGCAGCGGGACGGAAAAAAGAGTCGGGGGACCGCCGCCGCAACCCAGCATGCCAGCGATCCGGCAGGCGATCCTTAAGCTCTTCGCACGCCCACCACCCATACACTGCCCGCATTGCAATGCGCTTGTCACCCACCCTCAACACCTAATCTGCCAAGGTAGTGCTAGAGCGTTCCAGCCTGCGGTCAGGCTCTTACCGGTACCGTCGGAACCGGCATGCAGGCAGCAGCATTTCGCAGCTCTTCGTTCGTAAGCTCGCGGTGGTCTATCCACCATTTGGCATCCTGTACCGCTCTCAAGACTTCAACGATGTGGGCGTCCGAGCCGGCGGCTATGCACGTTGCAAGCCGCTGCGCACGGATTGACTCCGCCCAACTAACCTGCCGATCGGTACCTGTAAGTGCTGGACGGGCGAGGTGGGCGATCGCCAAGTCATTTTGAGCTGCGACTTCGGCCTGCTCGGCGCGCTTCTGCGTATTGAAACAACTGCGGCATTGAGTGCTCGTCAGCCAGCGCATCTTGCGCTCCCGCTGGCTCGTGAAGCCGTCGATATGATGGTCCTGCATATGACCACAGGCGTGAGTGATGCGATGATACATGCCGCAACGATGCTCGACGTAATCTGGCGGACAACCGGATTGAGTCGAGCTGAGTCATCTTTGCGCCCGAACGTGTAGATTGCGAGCAGTCTCGGCGCAGGCCGGTATCACGGCAGCGAAGGTTATCGTGCATTGCCCAGACCCTCGGAGATCGACATGAACGACCGACCTAGGCTGGGGAACGGAAAGATGGCCTTAAGTGGCCGCTTTTAAGTGCTCAGCAGCCGTAAATGCGCCGGCAAGATGCGCACACAAAGAGGGCAGTGCTAAGCTCGCACAAACCTTTCTCCCCGAGCCCGGCCAGGTCCGCCGGGTCAACGCGGCGCTACAAGGCAATGGCGGCGGTGAAAGGTCGGCTGACCTCGAGCTCTTCAGGCCGCGAGCATTGGGATCTGCGCAAGACCTTGACCAAGCCGGCGGTGCCCGCGCGGGTCCAGTACGGTCTGTGGGAGGGCGCTTTGCATCCCGGCTCCATGGGGCCGATTTATCGCAAAATGATCCAAGAGGCGTTCGCACGCGGGGTGTTGCCCGATCTGACTGCGGATGATCTGACCCAGCTGCTCAAAGGTATCAGCGCGCATTCAACACGTGTCGGGTCAACCACGACTTATTCACGAGCGGGAAAAGATATAGCCGCTGCGCTGGAAGTCGCCGCGCATGCCGCTCGCGTACAGCCGAAATCTCGCCGCCGAGCAGGGCGCGGCGGGAAGGTTGATGGCGAAACTGGGTTGATCTCATGCTCGCGAGGCGAAGAAAGTGAGCGTGCCTTGCTGCCTTGCTCGGACCCAAATTGAGACGCGCTGAGACGGCAAGTCGCAGGGTGCTTTTTTAGCCTCGATGTCCATAAAGGACGAAAGATCGCAACCTGCATGATCTAGACGAGTTGGCTTGATTAGCTGAGTATTTGGTTTTGCGCTGAGACGACGCCTGCGAGCTTAAAGGGGTAATCGAATGTCTGGAGTTTATCCTACCCACGATGTGATGGCGCTTACTGTCCAACTGCTGAGCGTTTATCTCGCCAGCAACGCCGTCGCTCCCGAAGATCTCGCCGGGCTTATACAGTCCACCCGCAACGCGCTCGGCGCAGAGCAGGCGGAGGCTCTACCAGAAGCGGAGGCCGTTACGCCGGCAGTCTCGGTGCGCAAAAGCCTTGCCTCGCCCGAGCACATCCTCAGCCTCATCGACGGCAAGCCATATAAAACGCTGAAGCGGCACCTGATGAGCCATGGGCTGACGCCGGACGCCTATCGTGAACAATATGGTCTTCCCTCTAGCTACCCAATGGTGGCGCCGGCTTATGCCGAGCACCGCCGTGGTATCGCACAGAAAAGCGGCCTGGGAATGCGCAAGAGCGCGTCCGAGCCAAGTCCGAACTCCAATGTCGATCAGCTTGATCGCGAAGACGTGGGTGATGGTCAGGAGGGTTCGCTGGCTCAAGTCTCCGCACGGGAAAGTGAGCAGCTAGGCTCACAACTCGCTCAGGATGGCGCCGACACTCGCGCAGCTGAGAGCGACGTTGCGGGTGAAGTAGCTGGCACCACTCCAGTTGCAGATTCTACTCCGGCTGCTGAGGCACACGACCGGACGGAGCCCTCAAGCTCTACCTCTGCCGAGAGTTCGAAGGGCGACGCGGCCACAGGTGTCGAGAAGCGGGCCAAGTCTGCATTAGCAAAGCGCTCTACGAAAGCCGCTACGAAGGCATCTGGAGCGAGGCGCGGCAAAGCGAAGGCTCAGGCGCCAAAGAGCGCCGAAGTCACTGCTGAGACCACTCCTGCGCCGAGTTCGTATGCTGATGTGCCCGGTGTCGATGCGTCCGCAAAGAAGCCGAAGCGCCGCTCCAAATTAGGTTTGTTCAAGGACTCTGAGTCGAACGCAGAAGTCGCTACGAACGGTGACGCTACGCCTGCCAAGCGCAAGCCCATCAAGCGCATGGCTCGTAACGCCGACGCATCGGTGGATGCGCAGCCTGAGGGCGCAAATGGTGCAGGCGAGTAGCGACACCTGCGAGCCCGGAGGTGGGCGGATCGCCCAACAAAAGGCACTCTCTGTTCCACGCCTATCGTCAGGTACGATGAGCGGGAGTGGCCCTTCGGGTTGCTTGCGGCGGCTCGCTTGCGCGCCAACGCCTGTCACTCGACAGCGAGAGTGGCACGCTACACAAGTCGCAGAGCGCATGGCGTGTGCCGTCCTTGCTCCGGCAGATCGATGCCGTAGAGGGTTTATGTCGACCAAGAAAGCACAGGAGTGACACCACGCTACAATAGCCCTTGTTGCTCGCGCGCCCAACAAGCCACAAGCGTGGCCTGCGGACAAAATGTGGAAAGGTTGTGAGTTCTTGCGAATGCAGGATCACCGATGATGCACACGGCGAAGTTCAATCGTTACCGCGCCGCTGGCAGTCGGCTTGCCCGTGCCTTTCGCTCGCGCAAGATACTGAGGAGCATGGCAGCGGCGTCGCTGGCAGCGGCCTAACCGGCAACTCCTCAAGTTAGATTAATGGTCAGCGGTAATTCACCGATCGTGGATGCTAACGCCGGGGGAGGGGATGCAACCCAAATATCCTCCCCGACGTGGAGCTTTACCTTACTAATCCGGCTCGCTCCGGCCCAAGGGCTACCTGAGGTCATGCGAGCGAATGCGGCAGCGCGGGCAGCCTCGTCGGACCACAGAACTATAGCAAGGAAAGCGCCGCTCTCGTCTCGGATCAGGCACGAACCTAATGAGCCGAGAGCGCGGAGCTCGCATGTGGCTTCGCGCCCTGACTGGCGGAAGGCGTCCTCAAGCGCTTGCTAAACTTGCCAGCGGTAGATGACAATAAAAGGGACGAGGCGCACTCTCTGAGTCACCGTCATGCATCTCGAGGAGATCGCCTTCCACGTCGCGCCCGGGGCGCATGCGGTCCTTCTACTCGATCAGCCCGAATGGCACGGATCGGCCGAACCGGTCGTGCCTCCCAACATCACGCTGATGCCGCTGCCGCCGAGGTGTCGGGAGCTCACCCGGTCGAGAACGTGTGGCAGTTCATGCGCGAAAACTGGTTGTCGAACCGCATCTTCAAATCCTACGACGACATCGTCGACCACTGCTGCTTCGCCTGGAACAGGCTCGTCGATCAGCCATGGCGGATGATGTCCCTCGGCCTGCACCAATAGGCTCATGGGTTCTGATAAGTGCGCGTTGGTATAAATGCGACTGGCCGCAGGTCGTCTATGGGGTCGACCGAAGCGATACGTGCCCGGGCGAGAGCAGGGGTCCTCCACGCGCAAGGCAGCTACCGGCAGTGGGGAGATGGTCCGAGCGCTCGTGCCTGGTTCAACATCTTTCAGATCGGCTCTGGCAAGGCGTGCAAGCACATGGCTGCTATAATTGCATACGTGATCCGACCATGTCCGCGTGCCCGACGGCACCGTACCGATACAAAAATGGCGCCTCCCCCACGACCGTCTCGTGAAAGGCCACGGCCATTCACAAACCTTCTCGGCCGCATCGAGAAGCCGCTCCCATCGACGATTGTCCTGGCCATGAGCAGCCAATCATTGGCGCGTCAGAAGAACAAGCCGGAGAACGGTCTGCTCAATGCAACCACCAAATTTTGACGTGGGCAGTATCTACCCAAGACTTGGGCAAAATCTGAGGCATAAAGCTTACGATCTCTGTAATCTCACGTTCAGCTTGCACACCTTAGTGGCCGGCATGGCTGGTAAAGGGTGTCACCGCCGCTCACTTCACGGGAGCGGATGCCGAAGCGTTCCCGAGGATCCTTCGTTGCATTTCTCGAAAATAGAAACGGTTCCGCATCTTGTCTGGGCTAATGCACATTTGGTCGAAACGTGCGTTGGTTAATACGTTAATAATCTTCTACGGAATGATTGGTGCAGAATGATGGGCCAGTAGGCTTGTCATGGTGGGATGCCAGCGACGACACTGCTGGTGATTTGAGGGATGGTCATGGCAGTTTCAAGCAAGTCGGTGGGAAACGAGATTTTCCTGCAGGGTAAGTTTCTAGCGATTGGCGTGAATAGCTCGGGCGATATCGGGACTCGGTATTCGGCCCCAGCTGGTATTGAGCATGATCTCACCTATCGTCGGGTTGGCCTATTGGCCGACACTGATGGTTTTGGAACTGGTGAAGCTGCCATGCGCGACGCTGTTGTTCGTGGCGCGCCGCTAGAGGGCTTCAATATCGGTTATAGGACTGGCGGTAAAACCTATATTCAGTCCAATCAAGAGCTGGCTGGTCTTACAGAAATCGCTGGCGACGAAAACAACAGCTCCACGTCTTCGGTAGGCCAGGCAAATTGGGAAGGTCGAACCACCGAAAATCTGGCCGTTGATCAAAAGATCTCGCTAGGTGAGAATGATAAGTTTATTCGGTTTGAAATCAAGCTGACGAACAATTCAAACTCTGCTATGGATGATCTGCGCTATATGCGCACGGTCGACCCGGATCTCGCCTCTGAAAGTTATTCCACTGTTAATACCATTGTAAAGCAAGGTGCTGGAGGTGCGCTTGTTACAGCTGGGGCTACTTCTTCAAGCAACCCGATGTTTCTGTACTCGACCGATGCTCGCGCTATCGTGACAAGCTATGGGTTCATTAACGAAAATCCTTATGACGCGGCGGTTGCCACTCGGCAGGGTGTGGGTACCGTAACTAAGACGGATATGTCACTCAACCTGAACTTCATCCTGGGATCTCTCGATCCGGGGAAGTCGACAACCGTCGTCTTCTATATGGGTGTGACTGACGACCTGGACGCGACGGTTGCGAAAATCGATGCGCTCGGCAATGAGCCGCGACCGACGCCGACTAACACCGCTCCCAATGCGATTGATGACGCGTTGACAATTATAGCTGGTGAGACCGGCCAAGGTAACGTCCTTACAAACGACAGGGACGCAGAAAAGGATACGCTCACGGCAACGCTAAAAGCCGGGCCGGAGCACGGTGTGGTCACCCTCAAAGCTGATGGTAGCTATGTCTACAAGGCCGATGCTGGCTATATTGGCGCGGACAGCTTCATCTACATTGCCTCGGATGGCAAGGTGTCAGATGTCGCTAAGGTTGCGATTACCGTTGCGCCGCCGCCGGTAACCTCTCCTGGGCTGCCCAATTCGCCTCTGCTTCCGCGCGGCACGATAAATGGCTCGGCTTCCACATCCGACGAGTTGGTCGGTTCAACGCAGCACAACAGCTTCTACTTCAACCTAGACGTCATGTCCGGCGACGATAGGATCGTCAATTTTGGCAACGATGATATCCTTGTCACGAAGGGTGCGTTGTACGACGGTAACGGTGATGGTGTAATTAGAATGGGCTCAAGGCTCAAGCTTGATGCCACAGGCGTCTCTGGCTCAGTCGCTATTTCTGGCCTATCGAGCCTACGTTTTCTAGGCACCGACGCCACCGGCCTTTCTGTTTATGCCGATGCCTCTAGTAAGCTGAAGCACTCAATTGAAGGCAGCATTGCTAACGATGTGCTTAGCGGCGACGTGGCTGATCTCGTGAAGGACACTTTTTTCTTCGATACAGCGCTTGATATCAATTTAGGCAATGACCGAATTGAGAACTTTGGTTCAAACGACGTGCTGGTTACCACTAGTGCACTTGCAACAACCTCTCTGGGCAGAGGAGGGATTGTCAAGCTAGTCGGCGGGTCAGGGAATGCCACTGACACGATGACTCCGGGAGAGGCCGGCAGCATCGACCTGAATGGTATTGATGGCCGTGCGGTGCAACATCTCGATTTTGATGGGTCAGTAGTGCGCGGCGATGTTACCTACTATTTATACAGCCTTGCTGAAGCGCAGCAAACGAATTTAATAACAGTGTGAGTTGGTCTCGCACCGAATAGCGCGAACCGTAAGCTTGTCTGAGGGCTGAGCAGTTGGACATCTAAGAAATTTACGCCTTGTTGGAGATGTGACAGACCCCGACCGCCGGTCCTTCCGCTTGTCGAGCGCTGTGACGCTGCAGCTGTTCTTGCCTAGATCGACGCCAACCATCACTACTACGGTCATGGCCGGCCCCTTTCTGCTAGCACCGGCATCATATCCGATGTCGGAAGATTGGGGCGGGCCATTCCGTAGACCGACATTGCTCATGCGATCGCCCCTGAAGGACAATTTGCCGTAGGGCGACCGTACAGACTGACGTGATGTAGTGGACGGCCCCTGCACGAGCGTAGCTGTGCAATGATGCGGCCCTTGAGCCACGTCTAGGAGTCGGCCCCCATGCAGCAGGATGTCGACACCCTCGACGTCAATCGTACGCATCCGGTAGCGGCCGCGGTCGAAATGTAGCGCGGACGAGCGTGCCTTGCGTTAGGCTCGGTGGAGGAATGCCTCGAAGCCTTCTTCAGCCAACGCGCGTCGGAAGGCTGCATCGGCGTCGCGATCGGTTTCGA
>NZ_LR732483.1 GCF_902506425.1 Novosphingobium sp. 9U
GCATGCGCTTTGGCATCGGCATGGATACCGACCACACGCTCGAAGAGGTCGGCCAGCAGTTCTCGGTCACGCGCGAACGCATTCGTCAGATCGAGGCCAAGGCGCTGAGAAAGCTCCAGCACCCAACCAGGTCGCGTGTCATGCGTACG
Source organism: Novosphingobium sp. 9U (assembly GCF_902506425.1). Taxonomy (NCBI): domain Bacteria; kingdom Pseudomonadati; phylum Pseudomonadota; class Alphaproteobacteria; order Sphingomonadales; family Sphingomonadaceae; genus Novosphingobium; species Novosphingobium sp. 9U. The sequence goes on from NZ_LR732483.1 coordinate 150, forward strand.
TTCCTGGACTAGAACGGTTTGAATACGCGAGGCACATGAGCAGGCGAGCCGACTGGTACTATCGGGGGAGCATACCGCCCCAGCTTGCATGGTGGGTGGCCGCGAGGCTGACCAGGGGTCAGCGTCCAAAAGCCTATAAACACTGCCGATTGTGTCGCTGACCAGCTGGCAGCGGCGCCAAGCGCTTGGCACATATCCGCACCTTCAAACTGAATAAAAACTCTGAGTGCGTCGCATCAAGCTTCGCTGCGATCGTGATTACGAGGGGCTGAGGTCGGAAAGGAAAGGCGGTCTGAGCGGCCGCACAGGGGTCGAGCTTCCATGTGCCGAAGCCGACCGCACGTAGACGGTTCAAGCTATTGCAGGTTGTTAAGACCCTCAATCTAATATGGAAGCATGCGCTCCGAGGTCACGTCTACGTTCTTGCAACAAAGCTTACCGCACCGGTACCTATGGCCGGTGCTGCTGCTGATCGGCACTTGTCTGGCCTCGCTTTTGGCGTTGCTGACGGTGACGACGCGAGCACAGGACGACCTTCAGCGCATCCGTGAGCAGCAGTCTATCGAACGCGCTCTGCGAACGGCCGGTGAAATGACGACGCACGACCTTCAAGATTATGCAAAATGGGACGACGCCGTTCGCCACATCACTCAACATTTTGATGCCAATTGGATGGCCGACAATGTGGTTGCCTACCTTGCAGATACACAGGGGTACTCACACGTCGTCGTGCTGGATGGGAACGACCAGCTCACCTTCGTCCAAACCCCACGTCGCGCGGACCCCGCATCCAAGCTCGTCACGAGCGTCGAATTCCGTCGATCGATCAAACGGGTCCGCGGGCTTCCGGTGGACGGTAAGCCAATCGTCAGCGGGTTCTCGCGCGTTGGCTCGGTTGTCTATATCTATGCCGTCGCGCAGATCGTGCCGCTCACCCCGAAGGTGCACCTGTCACCAGGATCCACGCATCTTCTGGCGATCGCCCGACCCATCGATCAAGCATTTCTGAGCGGCCTTTCGGAGAACCAGCACGTTCGGGAACTCTCGCTTTCGTTGCGATCAACGAGCGCGGGGGCTCGCGCCGCCATCCCGGGAAGCGACGGCAAGCCGCAGGCTTGGCTCACATGGCAGCCAGGGCGTCCCGGCGGTGAACTTCGAAGGCGGATACTTCCAGTGTTCCTCCTTGTTGGTGCACTGACCCTGGCTGCCGGAGCATTGATAGTCCGGCTTGGCGCCAGAACGATCAAGGCGCTACAACTCAGCGAAACCCATGCACGCTACCTTGCCCTACACGATCCACTTACCGGGCTGCCGAACCGTCGAGCACTGATGGAGCAGATTGAAAGTCGGGTCGGCGAGGATGTAACGCTGACATTGCTATGGCATGATCTCGACGGGTTCAAAGACGTCAACGACGTGTACGGACACGGGGCAGGGGACGCCGTACTCCGGCAAGTTCAGGAGCGCCTAACCGCCGCTTTGCCCGGCGTATTTGTCGCACGGGTCGGGGGAGACGAGTTTGCGGCGCTTTTGACGCAAGACAACATCCAAGACGCTGAGCTTGCCTCCCAAGCTGTCCTGGACGCCTTTGCACTACCATTTCTGATCGGCAGCTACCGCATCAGAATCGGCGTCAGCATTGGATGCGCTGGAGCAGAAGAAACTGACTTGCCCGCCAACGAACTTCTTAGACGCGCGGACGCGGCAATGTATGCGGCAAAGGCACAAGGAAAGGGGTGCTGTCGTACCTTCCAGTCGTCCATGGATCAGGTGCACAGATTGCGTATTAGCATGGAGAAAGATCTCGGGGAGGCAATCGCCGCTGGGGGGATCGAAGTCGTCTATCAACCCATCGTCGACGCATCGACAGGCAAAATCGTCTGCATCGAAGCATTGTCCAGGTGGAGCCATCCAAAGCATGGTATCGTCTCTCCTGACGTGTTCATCCCGCTGGCAGAGCAAGTCGGCATGATTGATGCGCTGGGCCGACACGTGCTCCGGCAAGCATGTCAGGCCGCGGCAGCGCTTCCTGTGGTACTCTCGGTCAATCTCTCGCCTGCCCAGTTCTGGGATCGTAGCCTAGTCGGCGACATTCGCGCCATCCTAGAGGACGCGAACTTCCCACCGGATCGCCTGCAAGTCGAAATCACAGAGAGCTACCTGCTCCGCCAGCCCGAGGCTGCCGCCGCGATCCTGACGCAGCTGCGGACCTTGGGCATCAAGGTTGCGTTAGATGATTTCGGGACAGGCTTCGCAAGCATCGGCTATCTGCGCCAACTGCCCCTCGACCACTTGAAGATCGACAAGCAGTTCATAGCGCCCCTTGCAACCGCGGGACAAGGGTTTGAACTCGTGAGCGCGATCAGCTCCCTCGCAGCCTCGATAGGTCTCGCGATTACGGCTGAGGGCGTCGAAACACACGAACAAGCCGCGCTCGCTCGCCTTGCGGGCTGCACACAGCTGCAAGGATGGCTGTTTGGCCGTCCAATGCCAATTTCACAGGTTTCCGAGCTGTTGCGGGAGGATGTTCAAGCCCAGCGTCATCGTGCCGCCTGAAATGTCACGGGATTGAAAGCCGGCGGCCAGCCCGCACGATCCGGTCATCGGGCCGGCGCCTCAGCCACAACTATCAAGTCCATTCTGTAGAGCCGCGTTTGATCCGGCTGTTGCTCCTTACATGGGGTAGAGTTGCTGCGTTGGACCGGGTCGACGGTCCTTAGCGTTCCGGCAAGCCAGCTGCACGACTGCACGCGTGCTTTCCACCCGATCTTGGCGCCTCAGCGGCGCGTCTTGCTCGCCGGAAGCGGTCAGTCTTTTAGGTGAACGAATTTCAGAAGCTCGAGGGCGGGCAGGCTTGCCTGAGTTGCCGCAGCTGGGCCACGCCGGAGCAGGACAGGGCGGCGGCTCGCGACCCAACATACGCCCTTTCGGATGCAGTGGCGGGATTGTTGGCTCACGTTAGCACCCGCAATTAGTCGGCGCGATCTTGCCTGCCTTTCCTCTGGTCTTTCAAAGACAGCGGGCTGGCGGCTCGTTTCGCTGCACCGCCCGCCGACGTTCTACCGCCCGGGTATAGCGTGGGGCCGCGCATGTTTGAATGGCTCTCGCCCACCGCTCAGCATGGTCGCGACGCTCGAACTCACCATAGAGACGAGTCTGCCGGCCTGACCAAAAGCCCGCGTCCCTTTCGACTTGTCTCAATCGCGTCTGGCGAACGGTTATATAAGAGCCAGTAAAGCTTCGCTCAACCCAGACTGCGTCGGACATACTCTCGATGGTCGCAGTGAGCGGCACAGAAGAAGGTGCACCCGCTTCTTTAAGCGCCTTCATCAGGGATAGCAGCAAACAAAGCTCATCAACTGTTGCTTGCTTATCGAGGCTGGCACGCTCGCGCATGCCCATCGCGTCTTCAAATAGCATCATCGCCCCCTATCGAAGGTCTTATATGCAAAAAGGGGTAAGTGAAAGGTTACCCCGATCAGCTGCCTGGCCTTTTGAGGAGCCCTGCCACGGGAGCTGGCACGAGCGGATCGCTGAAGTCGATCCCATGCTTCAGCCCATTGCGCCACACGACCCAGCCCGCAGTCGTCGAACCGGCGACGCTCAATTTGACGTAAGTTCCGACGATCACAGCGTGCGAAGCCTCCACACAGCAGCCCAGAGCGTTAACATCACAGATGTTTGCGCGCTCGGGGCCAAAGCTTGGGCCTTCCCACGTCGCTGTGAGCTTGGCACTTTGCCGAGCGACTCTGCGCTCATCCGGCATAAGGCTACTAGTGAGATCCTCGTTGCTCATGAGATGTCTCGGGCAAATCGCTTTGGGGCCACGGAGAAAGGATCGTAAGGGCCAAAGTCAGAGGTGGTTATCTGCAAACCTGGAACCTGCGGTTGAGGCATCTAGGCTTGCGCTTCAGTCGCGTACTCCAAATTACGAAGCCGGAACAGATGAGCCTCCCTGGCATACTCGAAGACAAACAACGTTTCCTCGTACCAGTTGAGTGCGTGTGAAATGGGGTATTTTCCAAAGGTGGGTTTCAGGGCCGAAGCGAGGCCGCTTTGCCCTTCGACACGGTAGGCGCCCAAGCTATGGCTCTGATCCGGGCACTCCGCTTTGAAGCCAAACACGCGTATCGCACCCGAGTACCCCGCAAGGCGAGCGTCAATCGCCTCCCACTCCGCCAAGGAAGCCACTCGCCTGAGCCGAACATGCGCGCCTAAGTACTCGAGATCCATGCAGATGGCTTGCCAGCAATCCGCTAATGTTCGGTGAACTAAACAGCGCCCGGCGGCTGCCAAGTACCGACGCAAAACTCAGAGGCTTACGGTCGGCAGGATTCTGGCTGCGATCCACCAAGGGGAAAGGGTTCTCGATCATCACGGCCGGGATGACCGAATGGCAGTTTGTAGGATGCGGCCGGGCGCCCCTAGATGGCCGCAAAAGGTCGCAGGGCGACCGCAAAGAACAGGACTATTCCCCTGCTGTTCTTGAAGCGCCCTTTCCGCTCATGCGGACGCAGCGGTGGGTCGACCCAGTCCTTGAGGCCTGATGTTCGCTAGTCGGGGCGCTAAGTTCGCCTCTCGGCGGCTAGTTCTGGTGAGTGCAGAACCTGAGCTGCGCTCTTTGCTGTGTCGCTCGCTTGCTAGTCTTGCCGAGTTTGTCAGAGAACATGTGACGCCCCGTACAAACCTCACGCTTGTGAAGCCAGGACCTCTCAGGATAACGGAGCACAAGAAGCGTTGTGCTCCCTCGTGCCGGCATACTGCGATTGCCGCGCACTTCGCGCATATCGTAGCTTGGTGCTGAGCGCGAGAGGCTAAAGCGGATTGCTCAGCTCATCCAGCTTCGGGAGCGGCACCGTCTAGAGTTCGGCCGGAATGCTCAACTTCATCGCTTGCCTCCGCGTCACATCGCTAACCGCGGTACCATGATCGCGAAGTAGCGCGCTTCAGCAAGCCGTAGAGCTTACCGCTATATTCTTCGAGTGCCACAAAGGACGAATTGAGATGAAGCCGCGCCGTACGCCGATCAGGCCCTCTCCTTTCTGTTTTAGACACGCGTCATTGCACTTGCCCGGCGCACGCCGAGCATGAGCGACATGCGTCCCTGCGTGAGTGGCAGGAGATCAGATCCGGTGCGATCGTGAAACATCAGCAGCTCGCGTGCGAGCCGCTGCTGGACTGACGCTCTTACACTGGCACTAGCAGGGAGGCTGAACTGAGCCGCCTGAGACTGTATAAACGCATGACGAGCGAGCTCATTGCTGCGGATGCGGTGAGCGTTTGGTCGAAACCGCTCGGCTTTCACCGAGTGTTGGCGCTTCTATTCGCACATAATTGTCGCATTGAGGAAGCAGGTTCGCGATCGCGGCAATGCCGAGCATGCCTTCACAACCAGCTACGCCAACTTCGATTGGGTATCGCAGATCACCCCCTTCCAGGATGGATCCGACTCGGCACTCAAAAAAATTGAATTTCGCGGCTTTATTGCGGTGCGCTCGCCGTAACGTCGGGGTTGAAAAAAACTTCATTCTTCAGGAAAGGATTTACACGGCACCATTTTTCTCCGGCAAACTCAGGAGAAGCCAATTGGTTGTGCCGCGAAGGTCCCGCTTACCGGTTCATTGGCTTCCTCCCATATCGGGCTGGTGCTATCCGGATCCTCTCCCGAAGCATGGTGGGCATTGTTCCTGTTTTTCGATCTGAAGCGCTTCGGCGAACAAGGCTGCTCCCCGATCCGGTGCTGTTGAGGTGGGATGGCCATTGACGCGCCGAACTTCAGCTCCAGGTTGCGTGATGGTTCCCGGTGCGTACGTCATCGTACGGACTTGGCTATGGCTTCGGCCACTCGTTACAGCGATAACAATGGCGAGGGAAGAAACCGCAGGTACTACTCACGAAGCTGCTGTCTTCTGCGGAGCCTTCGCTCTTCCTCATCAAACATAGAATATTTGCAAGATGGAGAGTTTGCCCGCCCATGGTTGATGTTGCCGAAAAGAACAAGCTCAACACGCCATGTTCACGTCCGCTACGTCACGGTGGCATACAGCGACACGTGGCGCCGTCTCAACCCCTAACTCCGTGCCAGCTGCATGAACTTGCGAACTTCTGGTCTACCCTAGATCCGATCCAAGAGGGACCGTGTGCGAGTTCCGCTGCTTAAATGTAGTGCCAACAGTTCTCCTGATCCGGTGACGGCCCAAGCTCTCTAAAGGCGACCCGAAGAGAGTTTGGTCTTCCGGACGACCTTAGAACTGCTGGCAGAGGTCAACCTTTGCCAGCCCTTCCCGAAAATGATCGATGCTGATCATCGAAAACGGAGCCGTCTGTGATGATGCAATATCGAGAAAGATCAGATCTAGACCCGCTAAACGAGCGTAAGCACGACTCGGTGTGTCCAGATGTCAAGGAATTGTGGATCCAGTTTGAGAGAGGCGATGATCTTGTCACTCGATTAAACGACACACTGCAGAGCTCTTCTGATTGTCCGAGGTCCGGACAAAAGTACCTTCGCAATCACCTTTTTGAGCTATGCGTGTGGATGGTAGCCTTCTCGTGGGTGATCTTGGGCCAGTTGGCTAACTGGGCGATCTGAAAGGTTACCTGCGGGATCCTTTCTCGTCTTTGAATGATGGTTGAGGCCTGCCGAAGTAGGCGTCGGCGAGCTTCAAATCGTTCAGGCTCTCGTGGTAACGCAGGTGTCGTAGTGCTCGACAGAGGCCTCGATCTGAGCTTCAAGGTTGCCGGACAGAAGTAGTTTGCCGGCAGGGTGCGGTTCTTCAGGTCTGGTGCGAGCGCTCGATCTTGCCTTCTTTGGGGGCATCGGGGCGCCGCCGACATGGCTAATCTCCTGGCCTCGATGTATTCCGCCAGCTCACATGCGATGTAGCTGGCGCCATTGTCGCTGAGCAACCGGGCTTGTGCCGCACTGTGGCATTGTCGCAGGCCGATGCCTTGAGAGCGAGGCCTAGCGTCTCGCTGACATCCTGGGCCCGCATCTTGGTGCACGGCTTCTACGCGGCGATGTAGCGCGAGAAGTGGCCGAGCACAGTCGGCAGGTGCATCCACCCCAACCGATGATCTGAAAATAGGTGAAGTCGGTCTGCCACATCTGGTTCGGGCGGGTGTCTTGGTGTGGAAATGATCGGCCGCTTTGATCACGACATAGGTCCGGGTTGTAATCAGGTCGTGGGCCTTGAGCAGCCGGTAAACCGTGGCTCCCGACAGGGAAGTAGCGCTGCTCGTCGGTGAAGCACACTGCCAGTTCAGCTCGGACTGTTCCAGCGCCAGCTCGATGATCTGATCGTGGATCTCGGCCGGGACGCGTTCCACACCCGGCTCGACGGCAAGGGCCGGCCCCCCGACGCCTCCGATCCGCCTTTGAGGTAGCGGTCAAACCCACGATAGAAGGTCCGGTGGGTGATACCGAGCTGGTCCAATGTGCGCTTGGCGGGCAGGTGCGACTGCTCGACATTGCGGATGATCTTGGGCTTTTCGGATGCGGAGTACCTCATGCGTCGTCGCCCCCATCCGCGATCATGCTTTTTTGAGCAGTCGGTTCCCAAGCGTCAGATCGGCGTCCCATTCCTTCAGGGCACTGGACTTGCGGCGCAGATCCTTAACCTCTTCAGTCGTGGCGGTGCGGGCGGTGTCACCGGCCAGGCGACGTTTGCCGGCTTCCATGAACTCCTTCGGCGCTATGTGATGCAGGCGTTGCGCGACGCCTTCCTTGCGACACAGCTCGGCCATGCTGTCCTCGCCGCGCAGGTGTGATTTGCGGCGAAGCTGCACCCCTTGCACACGATACATTCGGCATTGCCTTCGGTGCTGAAGGACGCTCGCCCCTAGATTTCCCGCCCTTCTTTCCTGGCTCGCTCACTGGTTTGGGCTAGACGTGGGCCAAGTCCTTCTTCCGGTTGCGCCCGACCGGCACTCTCGCCACAGTTCCGAGACGAGCAGGACGCTTCGTTGAATACGCGCGGCGTTGCAGTTGACTACTCTTCTAAGTCGCTCAAGAGCGGTTTACCAGCGGCGGTCTTGCCGGTGGCGGGGAGCGTCCATGGTAGAAGCATCAGATCGCTTCCGGCGCAGCGAGGATCGCGGCTCCACGGGGTGGTCCATCAGGGTCTATCTCGTGGCGTTGTCAGCATGCTTCGCACTGCTGCTCGTCGCTGCTGCGACCATCCTGATCCATCAGGCGGAGGCCGCGGGCCGAGCTCAGACGCAGGAGCAATTGCTCGATACCACCAGAGCCTTGTCGCAGGTCGTCGACAGCAGGCTCGGGGGCTACGAGCGCCTTCTGCGTGCAATGAGCGCGTCCGATGCGGTACGCCAGATGGACTTGGGCGAGATCGACCGACAAGCGCGCCTCGCAGTGCCAGAGCAGGATGCTTGGGTGCTGCTGAGCGATCGAAGCGGCCGTCAACTCGTCAACACACGTCGTCCTCGAGGGGCCGCGCTTCCCACCGGAGTGTTCAGTCCCGGAATTTGGCCCGAGCTGGACGCGGGCCGCTCGCGCGTCTGCAATCTCGCGAAGGGCGTGATTGAGGATCACATCCTGTGCGTGGATGTGCCCATCATGCGAAACGGGCGTGCCGAGCACGTCCTTTCTATCATCTTCCGCCCGCGCATGCTGCAGTCGATCATCTCTGCGCAGAAGATCCCGAACAGCCGGTTCGCAGCAATCCTCGATCGCAGAGGCGTGGTGGTCTGGCGCAACGTCAATCCTGGACGGTTTGTGGGCAAGCCCGCGACACCTGACATGCAGCGGCTTCTAACCAGCGCTAGCGAGGGCGTTTCCATGAGCCACTCGCTGGAGGGCGTTCCTACGGTGCTGGCATACAGTCGCTCTAGAGACAACGGATGGACCTTCATTGTTGCCGTGCAGCGCAGCGAGCTGGGCGCCGCAGCCCAGCGCGCCTTGTACAACGGCGGCCTCGTCGCAGCCTTGCTGATCGCAGTTGCGCTTCTCGTTGCTCTCAGGGGAGCCGAGCGGATACGCCGGGATGTCGCTGCCATCACTGCCGGTGCGCAGCGGATCGGCGCTGGTGAGCAGCCACAGTTCGGCCGGCGCAGTTTTTCCGAATTCGAACGTTTGGGTCACCTCATCGCCAGTGCCGTCCAAGAGCGTGACGAAAGTCGTGAGCGGTTTGCAATGGCCCAGGAAGTCGGGGGCGTTGGCTCGTGGAACTGGGATTCGGTGCACGACGAGGGGCACGTCTCGCACACGTATCGGGAAATGCATGGTCTGCAGGATCTGCGCGGGCCGCTCCGCTTCAGCCAAGTCCTGGATGCAATCCATCCTGACGACCGCGCCGGCTACCTCGAGCGATTGCAAGCCGCGACCACACGGATCGAGCCCTCAACGAACGAATACCGGGTCCTGCACGCAAACGGGACGATCCGGTGGATTGCCGCGAAGGGGCGGCCGATCTTCGATGATGCCGGACACCGGATCGGCTCGGTTGGCATCGTCCGCGACAAGACGGCGGAATACGAAGCCGAAGTGGCCCTTCGCAGACTGAACGAGCTTCTCGAACAACAAGTCGAACAACGCACTGCCGAGCGCGACCGGATGTGGGAGCTTGCCCGAGATCCCTTCGTCGTCGCCGACGAAAACGGGGTCTGGTTGGAGGCGAGTCCTGCCTGGTCGAGCCTGCTGGGTTATCCGGTCGAAGCTTTCATCGGCCGAACCTCCGAGTGGATCGAGCATCCCGACGACGTCGTCCGGACGCGCGCCGAGGACCGTCGGCTGGCCGAAGGCAAGATCACCGAGCGCTTCGAGAACCGGTTCCGTGCGAAGGATGGCAGTTACCGTTGGCTTTCGTGGAATGCGGTCCCGGAGGGCAACCGCTTCTACAGCGTCGCGCGCGATATAACCGTCGAGAAGGAGCAGGCTGAAGCTCTTCTCAAGGCCGAACAGAGCCTGCGCCAAGCCCAGAAGATGGAGTCGATCGGCCAGATCACCGGCGGTGTCGCACACGACTTCAACAATCTGCTGGTGCCGATTGTCGGCACACTCGACATTCTGCGCAACAAGGGTGGTCTCGATGCGCGCTCCGAGCGCATGATCGGCAACGCCATCGAGGCGGCGGAGCGAGCCCGAGTGCTTGTCCAGCGGCTCTTGGCATTTGCGCGGCGCCAACCGCTTACCACGCAGGCGGTGGCGGTAGCCGAGTGCCTGAACGGTATGGAGCCCTTGCTTGCGACGACACTCGGTTCGCGCATATATCTGAAGATCGAAACAGCTCCCGATCTTCCGCCAATTCAGGCGGACAAGAACCAGCTTGAACTGGCGCTATTGAACCTTGCGGTGAATGCCGGTGACGCGATGCCTGATGGCGGAACCCTGACAATCAGTGCGAGCGTTCGCGACCCCGCTCCAGACGAAGATGAAGTGCTAACTCCGGATGCCTACGTCGCGATCCAGGTAGTCGATACTGGGGCTGGTATGCCCCCGAGCGTTGTCGAAAGGGCGTTCGAGCCGTTCTTCTCAACCAAGGGCTTAGGGCGCGGCACGGGATTGGGCTTATCGATGGTCCACGGATTGATGGCGCAACTCGGTGGGAGCATCCGCATCCGGAGCGAGGTCGGAAAGGGCACAACAATCGAGTTGCTTCTGCCGATCGCGGATCAACCTGCACCATCCGGCGAAGTTCCTGATCGCGATACTACCGCGCCATTTACAGGCGGCCGTGCCCTAGTCGTTGACGACGAGGCGCTTGTGCTTGCAAGTACGGCGGACATGGTCAATGGATTGGGCTTTGACGTGGTGCAGGCGGCGTCGGCAAGCCAAGCCCTGGACATTCTCGCTAACCAGACCTTCGAGTTCTTGATCACCGATCACCTGATGCCCGGAATGACCGGCACTGAGCTCGCGCGTCTGACGGCAGAACGATACCCTGGCATGCGCACCTTGATCGTTTCAGGATATGCCGACCTGAGCGACATCGCGCCCGACTTCGATCGGCTCAGCAAGCCATTTCGCGCGGCCGAACTTGCCAAAGCGTTGGGTCGTAGCTGCCCGACCATTGAAGCAGGTATGGCGTGAGCGTCGCCGGTGCTCGTGTAGCCAAGCATCGGACCGCACCTGTAGCGTCTATAGCGACGTTCGTGCCCATTCACCTGACCAACGCTTTGCGCTACTCTGCCGCAGCTGCGGGAGCGCGGGGCTCCCTCGGGTAGATGGCTGAAGAGAATCGGATTGGTCGCGCCCTATCTCCACAAGGAAGAGCTCATCCGCTCTCTCCGCCTTTCGCCCCTTGCCTCGATCATCACTGATCCGCACCTCCCAGACAACCCGATCATGGCTGTCAACGTAGCGTTCGAGCAATTGACAGGCTATGCCGAAGCAGAGCTTATCGGTCGCAACTGCCGCATTCTTGCGGGCCCTGAGACTTCGCGCGAGAGGTCAGCGGCACTGCGACACGCGGTAGGAACCGCAACGCCGGCGCTCGTGGAGCTCGTCAACTACCGCAGGGACGGGAGCTCATTCCTCAATGCGGTCATGGTGGCGCCGCTCTTCGACGACGAAGGCCGCCTACGCTATTTTGTCGGAAGCCAGATGGAGGTAACCGAACAGCCTGGCGGCGCCCGAGCCGTCGCTGCCGAACGGGTCGCGGGCTTAACAGAGCGGCAGCGTGACGTTCTGCGCCTCGCGGCACAGGGCATGCGCAATCGTCAGATTGGAGAGATGCTCGGTGTGGCTGAGAAAACCGTCAAGATGCATCGTGTTGCCCTCTGCAAACGCCTTGAAGTTTCCACCACTGGGGAGGCGGTCCGCCTTGCCATAGAAGCCGGTCTTTGAAGCGCAGCGAGCCCTCTAAACTGGTCTCGCGTACGATCCCTATTGCACACTTGGTTCCGCCCAGTATGGACTTTGGTCTGTATGGGCGCCGGGGGGCGAGCGTAGGATCAGACCTTGTCGATGGCCGATTTCCAGAAGGATCCACCTGCCGAGACGTTCCAGCTGCTTGTCGACGCGGTTACCGATTACGCTTTGTACATGCTCGACCGCGACGGCCATATCGTAACGTGGAACGCAGGCGCCCAGCGCTTCAAAGGCTACTCCGCCGATGAGATCATCGGCGAACACTTCTCCAAGTTCTTTTTGCCCGACGACAGGCGAGACGGGCTTCCCTCGCAGATATTGAAGACGGCTGCCGAGCAAAAACGCTTCGAGATGGAAGGCTGGCGGCTGCGTAAAGACGGCACCAAGTTCCTGGCCCATGTCGTGGTCGATGCCATCCACGACGAGGGGGTTCTTGTCGGCTTTGCCAAGATCACGAGAGACATCACCGAGAAGCGCAGCCTTGAGCAGGCGACATACGATAGCGCGTTGCAGCTAAGGATGCTTGTCCAAGGCGTGCGCGACTACGCGATCTACATGCTTGACACCGATGGGCGGATCACGAGCTGGAACGCCGGTGCCAGGACGATCAAAGGCTACGAAGAAGAAGAGGTGCTGCGGCAGCACTTCTCTCTCTTCTACACCGAAGAGGACCGCGCGCGTGGCGCGCCGGAAGAAGCGTTGAGAACTGCGCTTCAGGAAGGCAAGTTCGAGGCGGAGGCTCAGCGGGTGCGTAAGGATGGGTCACTGTTCTGGGCACACGTCGTGATCGACCCAATCTACAATGAAGTTGGGGAGCACGTCGGCTTCGCCAAGATTACTCGGGACATATCCGAGCGTAAGCGGAACGAGATCGAGCTTCGGCAGACGCAGGAAGCCTTACTCCAATCACAAAAGCTTCAGGCGCTCGGCGAGCTTGCAGGTGGCATTGCCCATGACTTCAACAACCTCATGACCGTCATGCGGGGCTCGGCCGATTTCATGCTGCGCAAGCCGGACCTCCCACTCGAAAAGCGGAACCGGTATCTCAGCGTGATGCTCGAGACGGCGGAACGCGCCACCAGCTTGACGTCGCAGCTTCTCGCGTTCGCGCGTCGCCAACCGCTCGAGCCCGAGGTCATCGACCTAACCGTCAGGCTGGACGCCATGGGAGAGATGCTGCAGCGAACGCTCGGCAGCCTTTACGACCTCAAGCTTGATCTTACGCCAGCGCTATGGCCGGTTGAGATCGATCCCAGCGGCCTTGAGGCGGCGCTGCTCAACGCTGTCCTGAATGCCCGGGATGCGATGCCGAAGGGCGGACGGATCACCATCACGACCAAGAACGTCAGCCGAGCGGAAGGTGAGGGTGTAACACTTTCCATTACTGACACGGGCCAGGGCATTTTGCCTGAAACGCTCAAGCGCGTCTTTGAGCCGTTCTTCACGACCAAACCGACAGGGAAGGGCACCGGTCTGGGTCTCTCTCAGATCCACGGGTTCGCGGAACAATCAGGTGGATCAGCCCGGATCATATCCGAGGTCGGACAAGGCACTACCGTAGAGCTTTGGCTGCCAAAAACGAACAAGCAGCGGCAGAGCGGCACTGCCTCTGAGCGCGAAAGCTTGGCTTCGCTTAACTTGAAGGTCCTTGTCGTGGAGGATAGCGAGCACGTCCGCTACTTCGCGCGTCAGTTGCTGGATGATCTCGGCTGCGACGTCGTCGAGGCTTCAGACGCTGACCAGGCCTTGAAGCTTTTGAAAGGGCAGAAGGTCGATCTGGTATTTTCCGATATCGTTATGCCCGGGATGAGTGGCCTCGAGTTGGCGGAGCACATCAAAGAGAAGCATCGCGGCGTTCCGGTGCTGCTCGCCAGCGGTTACAGCAGCAAGCAGTTCATTTCTAAGGACGAACGGCAGTTCCCGATCATCCGCAAGCCTTATGAGATCGAGACTCTGGCTGCAGGCATCAATCAGCTCATCTCCCGTGCCCAAACAAAGATCGGAGCTGTCATTTGATGCTCGTGAGCGGGGCTGAGGCGGCTTCCTGCTTCTCGTATGCCTCGCCTCGCTTACAAGGATTTGGTCCGCATAGGCCTGCACAAAGATGGCTGATTTCACCTTTCGACGCCCGACCCGACGATGCGCCGCGCGTTTACTGCGATGAGTAGGAGGGGCGGTAACTGGCGAGTGTCCGGGCTGATGGGCATAAGGCGCATCATCCCGCGCCATACTGCCGCTACAAAGCAGAACCCGGGGAAGTGAACCAGGAGGCTCGCCGTGGCGAGCGCGAGCCGGTCCGGCACCAATAGCTCGAGCAGTGCTCTCGCTCGGACGCCCGCGGCAAGCGCAGCAAGGCCCGTTCGTACCCCCGCCGCCTGGGTGCGGATGGGCGCAGCGATGTCATCGTCGGCGTGGAAGTAATCGCCCGCTGGTCCCGAAAGCCTCATGCAAGACACCGCTGCAGATCCTTCCTTGCACCACCGATGCTCACATCGCCTGAGATAATAGATCTGGTCGGGCGCTCCGGATATGCTCGCCTGACGCATTTGCGCGTGTGGCCCCGAGGCACAAGCGGCTACTGTCAGGTGATCGGCATCAGCGATGGTGATCCGACCGGCCGGCGCCTCCGACCAGTTCACGAAGTGGCTCAGCATACTGTAGAGGCAATGAAACGCTTGGGCCTTTTATCTCTTCGTCGGGCGGGTCATTTATAAAGCACCAGCAACGCTTTCGAACACCTCTATCTGCCACTTGGAGGCTGATCGCGTGATGCGCGGAGATGTGGCTCAATGCAGCGTTGCCAGCGCTTCGCGGCAGTCGTCACCGCACTCGCGGCACATCGTCGCGCACAGCCGGCAATGCTCGCGGTCGTGCTTGTCGCACTCTGCAGCGCAAATGAAACACGCCTCCAGGCACGCGGTTAGCATAACCCGCACCATAGCGTCGTTATCGGACGTCTGGCGTACCGCGACCTTGGCTGCTGCGTTGCAGATTTCGGCGCAGTCGATGCATGCGCGGATGCATTGTGCCATGTTCATAGGCTCGGCCGAGCATGCATCTGCGCAGGAGGTGCAGAACAGGGCGCAGTACATTGCGTGCTTCGCGGCTTGCGCCATTGGCTCATTGGTGTGGCCCTTTGCGTCGGGGTGGAGCGCAAGCATCTTCCGAACAGACATAAGCTACCTCTCGTGTTCTGGTCTAAGCTGCGGTGATGCGCCCGTGCGCCGCAGTGTCAATGGCCTACGAGCGCTAGCGCCCGGCGCGGGCGTCGCAGGCCATCCGTTTGGCGCAATAGCGCGCGAGGGTCAGAGCCAAAACACCCCGATTATGAGCAGGACGGTGCCAACCAGCCCTATGACGACACGCCTCGGCCGCGGAAGCACATCATACAACTGGATCGCCGCAGCGACCAGCACCGTGCCGAGCAGCGCGCTCGCCCAATACATTGCCTCTCCCTCTTCGGGTCGACCATAGCATTCGCTTGCGAAACCCGAAAGACATGCGCCACGGAAAGTCCCTAATGGCAGGCTGTCGAGCATCGCGTCTGTTGGCACCTACAAGGCTGATAGAGGAGGTCCTCCCGCGGTGCTGACAGGTGAGCAGCGCTCGGACTTCATCTGGTAGGTCGAGCTGAGCTAACGTGCGTTGATCCGAAAACTTCCACGCATGAGGCCGGCCGACATTCAGACGACCAACGACGTAGCCCCAGCCAGGCGCCGCATCTTCACGGTGTCGCATCGCTCATGCTATCGTCTCACTTGCGCGCAGCGCAATCAACTAACGTGTCTTCGCACTTGCACAATGACGTATGCGTCAATAGAGAGGATGTGCCTTTCAGGCATCCTCTCCCAAACTTTTCGACAGCCCGGTCCATAGTGACCGGGCTTTTTTCTTGCCGCTCCAACATCGTTTGCTACCCCGAACCTGCGGGCGAGCCCGTGCACAATCGACATTCCGGGACCGGCATTAGAGAGGGTGCCTAGGCAGCCGGCCGGCCCCTTGTTGGGCCCACCCAGCAGCCCGTCAGAGTTATACCTAGTGCCGGAAGATCCTTGCAGGGGCGCTGCCACGACCCCCTTCCGGCCATTCAGTGGCACTCAGCCGCCTCCCAACTTCGCCCGCTCGTTCATCTCGGATTGGCGCCGCCTTCAGAGCTAAACGGGCGCACCGAACAGCGAGAAGGTGAAAGGCGGCAGACCGCCTCGAGCGATCGCTTCACCGTTCCTGAACCTTGAAAACGCTGCATCAGATTACAAGCGCGGAATGGGAACGTGCTGCCCCCGCCCGTGTTTGGTTTTTCTCGGACGTTGTAATGGACGGTGGTGCCATTGTCTCTTTTCCGTGCGCTCTTCGCGTTGATGTCGATCATCGTCTTAGGCGCCGCGTTTTACCTTCTCTGGACTTGGTACCAAGGCACTTGGATCCAGGACCCGGACGGCGATCTGCTTCGAGCACGCGATGACTGGCGGCTTTGGGTTGGCGGTGCGTTGCTGGCCTGGTCCTTCGTTGGGCGGTTCGTCACCGCGCCGCTCCTTGGAGGCAAGGACCACGACCCGCTGCGTCTTGAGCGTTCGAACGGCCAAACGCTTCGAAGCGCAACTGGCGCTGACATCTACTTCGAGGTTCACGGCGCTCTCGACGCGCCGCCGCTTATCCTTACACACGGGTGGTCGCTCGACAGCCGCATCTGGCACTATGCCAAGCGAGATCTGGCCAAGCAGTTCCGGGTGATAACGTGGGACCTCCCGGGGCTCGGAAAGTCTAGCCGGTTGGGCGCTAAGGTCGACCTGTCAACGTTCGCACAGGACCTCGCCTCGGTGTTGACACTTGCAGGTGGTAAGCCGGCCATCCTTGTGGGCCACAGCATCGGTGGGATCGTCATTCAGACTTTAGCTCGCGACCAGCCACAGCTGTTTGGCCGGAAGGTTCGCGGCATTGTCCTTCTCCATACCACCTACACAAATCCCCTCAAGACGATGATTCTCAGCGGGTTGGCGCAAGCCATTCGTTGGCCGGTGCTTGAGCCCTTGATGCGGCTGACAATCATACTTCAGCCACTTGCATGGCTGAGCTCCTGGCAGAGCTACCTGAGCGGCTCAACACACATAGGAGTTCGACTGGGCTTCGGTCGTTCAGTCACCCGATCACAACTGGACCGAACTGCCCTGTTGATGACCGAGCAGAAGCCAGCAGTGTCCGCCCGAGGTGACCTCGCGATGTTTCGCTGGGACTCTGAGGACGCGCTAGCCAGACTGCGTGTGCCCACCTTGGTGATCGGCGGCGACATGGACATCGTGACGAAGCCGAATGCCGCGAGGCACATCGCCAATAGCGCTCCTGCAAGCGAGCTGGTGATCATAAGCGGCGTGAACCACATGGGGCCGGTTGAGCGAGCAGACCTCTACCACAGGCAGATCGTCAAGTTTGCCGGGTCGTTGAGCTGAACCAAGGGATGTGATCTATGTTCTTATTCTTCTCTAATCGGTTCGGGTGCCTTGGCTCGCTGTTGCTCTCTGCAGCCGTAAGCGTGCTGATCTTGCTGGCGCTCGGCTTCATCCATCTATGAGCTTCTCATCGCGCTGACCCCTTCCGATTGGTGAGTGCGGAGAATGGCGAGGTTCGCTGCCTTCTGGCCACATGCACGAGCAATCCTGCGGCCCTCCAAGCTATGACTGCCTCAATGCCGGATGTAGCCGATGTTGACTTGGTTGATGTTCGGACCGGATATAAGTCCCGCAAATTGAGGCTGCTAGAGGGGACCTTAGTGGTTGATCATCTCCTTCGTAGGCTGAAGAGCATAGCTGACCTGGAACACGAGGATGAGATCGCGCTGCGCAGCTTGTGCGAGGGCGCGCGGCACGTCAGCGCCCACAGTGTCCTCCTTGAGGAGGGCGCACGCGCGGACAGTCTGCTCTTCCTATTAGACGGTTGGGCCTTTAGCTACAAAACGCTGCGGACTGGGAAGCGGCAGATCCTGGGTGTTCTGATCCCAGGTGACACCTGCGGCAGTGAGGTCTTTGCGTTGGAGTCGCTCGACTTTGGTGTAGCGCTTGTAACAGGCGGGACGGTCGCCATGGTGCCCGAGCAAACGTACTCGCGGATAAGGCAAGATCACCCTCAACTTGCGTTTGCGTTGGTTCGCTCAGCCGCAGTGAACGAGGTGATCCTGCGGCAATCATTGGTCAACTTGGCTTGCAAGGACGCCTACGCACGGGTCGCCCATCTCTTCTGTGAAATCTGGGAACGTTTGCGGATTGTGGCGGCAGCCGAGGGACCAGAGTACGAGTTTCCCGTAAGTCAGGGGCAGATCGCTAATATGCTGGGACTGACACCCGTTCACATCAACCGAACTCTCCGGCGCTTGCGCGAGGACGGGCTCACCACATTTAAAGGTGGGGTCCTGACGGTCCACAATATCGACAGCCTTCGGCAGCTTGCCGGTTTTGATCCCTCTTACCTCCGGCTGGGACGGACAGCGGCTGCTGAGCACCAACTGCGAAATCTTAGCGGTGCGCGTGCAGCGCCTGTTCCGGCCCCTTTGAACTTCAGCGCTCAGATCGGCTCGCTTCGAGCGTCGCTCGGATCCGAGTGGTGAGCGCATCAATGGCGAAGGCTCTGTTGATCATCGCCATGCCGGGATCAACGAAGCCGTCCGCAATGGCGGCGTTCTCGGCATAACCGGCCATAAAGAGGGTCTTCGGTTCCTCCAGCCATCCGCGTTCACTGCGCGCTCCGTCAGAGTTCTCTTGAGCGTATCGAGTAAGCCGCCTTGCTTAAATGCCGCGCTGGCGGCTCCTCCTGCCACTAGCTGGCTAAGCAAATTGATCAGGGTCGCAGGCTCTTTGCGTCGGGACATCGTGGGATCGCTTTGACCCATCGTGCCGCCCACATACAGAAATTTCTGATAGTCCCAACCAATGGGACTTTTAGCGCCATTGTGCCAGCCGGCGGGGCCCAGGCACCGCCATTGTCCGTTGCTTAGCCCCTGGCCGGATCGGCACAACTTCGCCGGGTTTTCAGACCTGCGCAACCGAGAGCGCCAGTGCCTGTTAATCGAACGGCTTACGTAGCATGGGCACGGCTTTCGTCAGGGTCACGAGCAGCAAACTTCGACCTCGGGGACCTGTCGGCGGAGTTGCGGATCCATCCTGGTGCGAACAACAAGCGGCTTGACTTGAGAATGGCTGACGACACAGCAAAGCGAGGTAACGAAGATCCTCGTTAGTCGCCGCGGCGAGGAATACGAGGTCGCTTATTTCGCTCGCAAGCACGGCATTGAGCACGAGCAAGCGCTGGCTCTCATCGAAGAGATCGGAAACGATCGAGAGAAAATTGGACCAGGCAGCCCGACTGAAGACGGCCTGACAAACAGCGTTTGGAGCGTGGAGTCGTGCAGGAGTTCGCTGCTTCGACCATCGCGACGTGGAAAAGCGGACCTCTGCAGCTTTGGCAGGGCAAGCTCTCGCCTGCATGAGTCCATTAAGCCTTGATGGTTCGATCGATCCCGCTCTCACGCGCCTGATCGTTGAATCCTCTACCGGTTTCGCGATCATACAATCGACTGCAACGTCCTGGTACCGCTGCGCGAAGTACAGGCAGTGATCGCCCGAGCCACTGGCGACCTGCAGCACGGTACCGTTTACAAGCAGCACGGTTGCAAGCACGTCGGCGATCGCATCGCGGTTTCCGGCGCGTTGCGGGTGCATGGCGCCGCGTCATGTTCCCGGGCGCCTCGGCTGCAATCCATGGCGTAGGAGCAGTCATGTGGCGAGCAGATGCCGCGGCAGGCAATCTGCGCCACCGATGTTGTGATGGTTCCACAGAGGGCTTCTCGTGAGGCGAAGCGGGCACTCACCAGGGCGCCTAGCGACGAGTTCGGTCATACTCTGCACCAAAGGCCTTTTCTCAGCGTCGTTGGGCGAGTAAGTCGCGCTGCAGCTCGCCCTGTCGCTCGAGCATCCAACCGGGATACTCGCGCTGCAATGCGCTGACCTCGTCGAGCGCGGCTAGTTCATGCGCGGTCAAGTCTATCGTGGTTGCGGCCAGGTTGTCCTCCAGCTGGTCGGGCCGCTTCGCGCCAACAATCACGCTGGTCACAGCGCGTTGGTGCAGCAGCCAGGCAAGCGCGATGCGCGCCACCGATACGCCCCGGCTCTCTGCAATCGGGCGCAGTGCTGAGATGACCGCATCGCCGCGTTTCGGCTCCACAGGCGGGAAGTTGAACGCTGTACGGCGGCCATCCGCTGGCTCCTCAGCGCTGTACTTGCCCGACAGGAAACCACCAGCCAACGGGCTCCAGACCATCAAGCCGACCTCTTCAGACAGGAGCATGGGCGCAAGCTCCCGCTCAAGTTCACGGCCTACCAAAGTGTAATAAGCCTGCAGCGAGGCGAAGCGGTGCAAGCCCAGTCGCTCGGCAATCCCGAGAGCCTTGGTAATCTGCCAGGCTGCCCAGTTCGAAACGCCAACATAGCGGACGTGGCCATGTTGCACGAGGGTATCGAGGGCCCGCAGCGTCTCCTCGATCGGTGTCACGGGATCGAAGCCGTGGATCTGGTAAAGATCGATATGGTCGAGCTGAAGGCGGTTCAGGCTGGCTTTGCAAGCATCGATCAGATGGTAACGCGACGCGCCACGGGCGTTCGGGCCGGGGCCAGTTGCACCAAAGCCCTTCGTAGCCACGACGATCTCGTCACGCTTCAGCCCGAGGTTGCGGATGGCTTGTCCGGTGATCTCCTCCGATCGGCCGCCAGCATAGACGTCGGCCGTGTCGATGAAATTGACCCCGCCCTCGACAGCTGCACGAACAAGCGCATCCGCTTCGTTCTGGCCGAGCTGTCCGATTTTCGCCCACATGTCCTCGCCGCTGCCGCCAAAAGTCATTGTGCCGAGGCAGATTTCAGACACGAACAGGCCGGTACGACCGAGAGTGTTGTAGCGCATAAAGGGAAGGCTTTCTGAGATGGTGCTGTTCACCCGTTTAACGCTCGAAGGTGGACGGGGTTCAACGAGCGGGAACGCAGATTGCGGATGTCAGGCGTAGATCGAAGAAGGCTTACCGACTCCCCTATTCAGAAGTTGGCGGACTTCGAAGGAGAGTGCTTTGGCGGCAGATGGATGCGCAACGGCGCGGTACAGAATCAGATCCACGATAAGGTCAGCCACGCCGTCCTTGTTGCCCGTGCACGGCTCTCCGCGCGAGACGGCTGGAGCTATGCGAAGAATGCGGCGAGACCATCCCCGTGCGCCGTCGCGAGGTGCTGCCAGGCGTGCGGAGTTGCGTGTCTGGTCAGCGTCATCGTGACAAGACAGGCGCGCATTCAAGCATCAACCGCCGAAGCAACAAGGCAGCCAACTCCGCTTTTGCGCTCACCCTCATGGATCGATTGTAGTGCCGGCAAAGCTGGATCTGGGCACTCTGGCAGCAGCCAGCACGGGCAACTGTTTTTCTGTGTGCGCACTTCGTTCCTGAGCGCGTGTGTTCGCGAAATAGCTGCTGTCGCGCCCAAGCTGGTGTGCCTTAAGCGAGTGCGTCCCGTACTCCTCCTCGGCGCAGGCAGTGCACAGCCAGGCCGGTACGGCCGGCGTCCCTCAGGTGAACTACCAGCTAGAATACCAATCAGAGCGAGTATAGGTACGCCGCGATGTCGCGGGCGTCCGTGCGGGTTACGCCCATGTTCGGCATGCCGCTACCAGGTTCCGACCCTTGCGGATCCTCTAGCCAGCGCAACAAAGCCTCTGGATCATTGGAGAACTTGCCGGCGATCTCACTATGCTGAGCAAAGCGGGTGAGGTCGGGACCAACTTGCCCGTTGGCACCGGAGACGCCGGGTATGACATGGCAACTGCCACAGCCATACCGCCCGATTGCAACCTTGCCGAGTTGAGTATGCCCGCCGGTGATGAGCTCCGCTTGCGTGCGGGTTTTTTCCTGCGTTTGTACGTAAAGCACGGCGAGCGAAACGACGGCGGTTCCGATCGCGAGGACGAGCAGGCCGGCAAGCCACACCAGGCTGGACGAGGGCCGCCGGCTAAGCATGGGCCGGCCTCAGCAGGCGCCGCATGATCAGCAGCGCGGCCCCCGCGTGAACAAGGCCGCCCGGCACCCACATCAGCAGGCCGGCAACTTGCTGGTCCTCGGCCGGGGAAAGCCCGAAGGGCGCCATACCAAGGCGCGCGTAGCCAGCGTACCAAGGACTGGTCGCAAACGCCATCAATGCGCCGAGCGCGCCCGATACGATCGATGTCCCCACCAGACACAGGGCGGCCACGCCAGGAGCTGTCCGCCGCCCGAGCATGGCCGTCCAGAACAGCAGTGCGCTGATCAGAAATGAAAAATGTTGAGCGGCATGCCAGCGCTCGTCCGCGAGTGCCAAGTCAAACAGGGCCGGGGCGTGCCACAGCCACAGCGCTGCAGCCTGCAGCGGCGTTGCGGTCACCGCACCTGAAAGCAGGAGCCATGTCGCTTCGACCGGACGCAAGTTCGTGACGCTGCCGAGACTGCGTCGTCCTCCCGACGGGAAGGCCCAAAGCATGACGGCCAGCGGCTCTGCCAGAACAAGCAAGGGGGCGGCGACTAGCATGATCAATTCATGCTCGAACATGTGCGCGGCAAAGGAGCGTTCGCCGGCCTCATGCAATGGCGAGACCAGGGCGCCGGTGAGCACCAACCAACCGCTGCCGAATAGCCGTGCCCGGTGCGCTAGGCGCTCTGCGCCGCCGTGCGAGCGCTGGCGAAGACGCCGCCAGCCGATCGCGTACAGCGCCAGCGAGAGCATCAGCGGCGCCAATATCGATAGATCGAGCGTCCAGCCGGGTGGCTCAAGGTGGCTCCTGCCAGTTTCGTGCGCCTGTACCGGCACGAAGAGGCCGAATGCCAAAAGGATGGTCAGGACTAATGTGGCGGTCAGCCGACGCATGCGGGCACCATGGCGATAGCGAGGGTTTGGAAGGCAATTGCCAAGCAGAAGATCCCGGTCAGCGCCAGCGCCAAGCGGGCGAGCCACGGGTTCGCCAACAGCCCTTCATGCTTGTGCAGGGGCCAGGCAAACCGAAAGGAGACAGCGCAGAGCGCAAGGCTCGCCAGCCCCCACGCGAGGCCGAGATCCCAGCGCAAGCAATTCGCATGCAGCAGCGCCGAGAGGCCTTGCTCGAACAGGAACCAGGTGAACGGCGGTGTGGCAAGGGCCGCCCAGGTGCGCGCGCGGATGCTCATGCCACCCTCGGCGCCCAGTAGATCAGCAGGTAGAGCGGTAGCCACGCGAGCACCACGAAGGTCCAGTAGTTGGCATTGTCCTCCGCATCTGCAAATTGATCGTCGCCCAACTCGTGAGTGAAGAACCAGGTCGCCAGCACCGCGCTTTCGCCGCATTCGGTGACCACGTGCGTAGTGTGCAGCACCAGCAGCAGCCACATGACAGATCCATAGGCGTCCTGGTGCCAGGGCACGTGCAGGTGCGCAAATTCCAGCGCGCGAGGAATCAGCAGAATGGCCGCGGCGAGCGCCATCGCCGCCGTGCCCCAGCGTACGCCGCTCGCGCTCTTGCAACGCACGCAGCGCAGGACCCACCAGTTCGTCGCCGTGCTGAGGATCATGCCGATCGTAAAGACGGTGCTCCACCTGAGCCCGGGAGGCTGGTCACCCGATAGCGGCCAATGCGACGCCTGCGTCATCACGTAGAGGTAGGCAGCGGCCGCAAGAGCGAAGCCGGTTCCCTCGATCAACATGAAGCCGATGTTGCCCCACCACACCAGATGACGCGGGCCGCTTGCGCTGGCGGGCAGGTCGGAGAGGTTGCCAACGATTTCGATGTCACGGCCGAAGATCATGTGCGCACCGCCAGCGGCCCGGTCTTGGCGCGGCCCCGCTCCGGCCAAAACCAGCCGGTCAGCGCCGCGCCGATCGGCACAGCGCCGATGGCCACAGCCCAGGGCGTAAAGATGCTGCCGAGGAACATGACGGTCACCGTCAGCGCCGAAACCAGCGGCCAGATCGAAGGGCCAGCGCTTTTCTGGCGGTAGATCGGCGCGGCATCGATCACCGTGGTGACCAGCACCTCGCGCCGTTCGATGGCGATGCCGTCCACGACCTTTACTGGCCCTTTGTCCCACATCGGCGTCAGGCTGGAGACCACGGGTGTATAGGCGAAGTTCCAAGCGGGCGTGGGCGATGGCACCGCCCACTCAAGCGTGGAGCCTTCCCAGGGATTTGGGCCAGAAGGCTTGCCGCGCCAGTAGCTGACCAGCGCATTGCCGACGAAGACCAGCCCACCCAAGACCGAAATAGCGCTGCCGGCAGTGGCGATCTGGTTCAGCAGGTCCCAGCCCATGCCCTCCGGGTAGGTGTAGACGCGGCGTGGCATGCCCATCAGGCCGAGCACATGCATCGGTAAAAAGCCTAGATTGAACCCGCCGACGATCAGCGCGAACGCGACCATGCCCCAGCGCTCCGACATCAGCCGCCCGGTCGCCTTCGGGTACCAATAGCAGAACGCCCCGAAGAGCGGGAACATCGCCCCGCCCACCAGCACGTAGTGGAAGTGAGCGACGACGAAGTAGGTGTCGGTCAGCTGCAGGTCGAGCGCGGCCGAAGCCGTCATGATGCCGGATAGCCCGCCAATGACGAAAGTCGATACGAAGCCGATCATCCACAGCATCGGCGTCGCCAACTTCAGCCGCCCGCTCCACATCGTCGCGAGCCAGCAGAAGATCTGCAGGCCCGCCGGCAGGGCGATCGCCATGCTGGCCGCGGTGTAAAAGTCGTTGCCCAGCCGCGGCAGTCCGACTGCGAACATGTGGTGCACCCACAAGCCGAAGGCGAGCGCGCCGATAGCCATGATCGCCAGCACCAGCACTGAGTGCCCGAAGAGCGGACGGCGGGAGAACGTCTCGATGATGGAGGAGACGAATCCAGTCGCCGGGATGAAGATGATGTAGACCTCCGGATGCCCGAAGAACCAGAACAAGTGCTGGAACAGCAGCACGTCGCCACCTGCGCCTGGCGAGAAGAAGTGGGTGGAGACCATGCGGTCAGCGATAAGCATCGAGGTCACCAGCATGATCGCGGGCATCGACAGGATCGTCATGATCGAGGAGATCAGCATAGCCCACAGGAATACCGGCATGCGCGCCAGGGTCATGCCGGGCGGCCGCATCTTGAGGATGGTCGCCGCGATGTTCACCGAGGCAGCAAGCGCGGCGACTTCGGTGAAGGTGATCATCTGCGCCCAGATGTCGGCGCGGTGGCCGGGCGAGTACGAAGGGCCGGAGAGCGGCGGGTACTCGAACCAGCCAAGGTCCGGCGTGATGTCGAACGCGTGAGCGATCCACAGCGTCATCACGCCGCCCAGGTACAGCCAGAAGCTGAAGGCGCCCAGTCGCGGGAAGGCGAGGTTACGGGTGCCCAGCATCAGCGGTACCAGCCAGATCGCCATGGCCTCCACCACCGGCACCGACACCAGGAACAGCATGGTCGAGCCGTGGAGCGAGAAGCTCTCGTTGAACAACTGCGGGGTCATGCGCGTGTTTTCAGGAATCGAAAGCTGCCAGCGCATGTCGAGTGCTAGCATGCCAGCCAGGAACATCAGCAGCAGCGCGGTCATGATGTAGCGCGCCGCGATGCGCTTGTGATCCACAGTGGTGAGGAATCCCCAGAGCCCCGGCGCATCGGCCCAGGTGCGGTCGAGCTGTTCGATGCGGAGCTGATCGGGGATCATTTCAAACCTGCAAGGTATTGAGCTATCGCATCGGCCTTCGCTCCAGATAGCGGGATGGAGGGCATCGAGGTGCCGGGCTTGAGCGCCTGGGGCTGCGCGATCCAGCCCTGCAGTCCGCCACGGCTCATCGGCAGCGTACCGGCCGCGATTGAGCGGCGAGCGGCGACGTGAGTCAGGTCGGGGCCGGCGCGGCCGTTGGCGCTCATGCCGCGTACGGTGTGGCACGCAGCGCATGTCTGCGAGAACACCGCTTGACCGCGGCTTGCCTTTGCGTCGGACGCTTGGCTTGCGGGTCTTGCCTGGCCAGCAAGCCAAGCGTCGAAATCGGCCGGACTGTCGACTTTTACATCGAAGGCCATGTGCGCGTGCTGGGTGCCGCAGAACTCGGCGCACTGACCTCGGAACCAGCCCTCGCGCCGGGGCGTCAGGTCGAGCTGGTTGCGCCTGCCCGGAATCATGTCGAGCTTGCCGGCGACGTTAGGCACCCAGAAGCTGTGGATCACGTCGGCCGAGCCGAGTTGCACCCGAGTGGTCCGGCCGCGCGGCAGGTGCAGTTCATTCGCGGTCTCGACAAGGCGGCCGGTCGCCGGATCGCGGTATTCGATCCGCCACCACCATTGGTGTCCTGTCACGCGCACCAGCATGGCGTTCTGTCCGCGCGTGGAGAACAGCTCGCGGTCGGCTAGGAAGCTGCCGATAATCAGCACCGTCAGTCCAGCGACGATCAATCCAGTCGTGACCCAGACGCCGCGGTCCAGCGTGCGGTCGACAGCCGCACCTTCGCCCGCGCTCGACGGTTTGCGCACGCGCAGCAAACTCCAGACAAGCCCACCGATCACCAGCGTGTAGATCAGGCTGCAGACGGCGGTCATCAGCCAGAACAGCCCGTGCAAGGTGCTTGCCTGGTCGCCCCAAGGCGCAAGAGGTGTCTGCACGCCAGAGCAGCCCGCCAGCGCTAGGGCCAGGGTCAGGGCGACCCAGGCCCTCATTGTGGACCCGTCCATGCAGGCCCCACCGGCTCGCTCTTCTGATCGGCTTGCTGGCGGCGGCGCTTGTCCTGCGTGTGCTGCGGCAGATCTCGAACGTATGCCGTCAGTTGCCATAGCTGCTCGACCGGAATGCGCTGGCGAAAAGCAAGCTGTCCGTGCCGATCCGCGATCGCAGCATAGACTTGCGCAAAGCCGCTGCCCTGACGCCATTGGCCATCGGGAAGGTCACGGGCACCAGGAGCGTCATCGGTGTGGCACCCAGAGCACCCGTACCATCCGAAGTACCGGCCGCCCTGCGAGATTTGGTAAAGATTGGCTTGGTAGGCCCCAATGCGTGGATCGTCGTCGTTCAGAGGAGCGGTTTGTGGCAACGAAGGGCCAACTTGGCGCGCCTCGTTGCTGCAGCTACAGAGCGATACAGCCAACAGCCCGAACGCCGCTCGCGTGCTGAACCACATCGTCGTTGGCAGACCACCCCTCCCGATTGCCACAGTACCCTCAAGCTCATTGTTGCTGCTCTGTTGCGCACAACGCTTTCATGGCTTCCGAGTTCTCGCGAACGCAAGCTCCGAGCGATGGATCGGCTCACAATTGTTCACTGTTTTCGTATATCCATGATGCAGGTTAATTGGATCTTGGCTAAGTCGGGCCTGTGGGCACCAGCGCAGGACGAGCAGGCGAATGATCTTTTCTGGGCGGCGCGCCCAATAAATCCTTGAGAACGTTGATACCTGGTAAACTGTTGATTTAATCGCCCAACTCATTGTGCTCCTTCTTCGACGCGCAGTCCGCGATCGAGCAGGATACACGCGCCTTCGTACGTTGATCCGCACTATGCCGGCCATCTCGATCATTGTTCTCTCTAGGGGAACGTCCGGTTTGACGAGAGAGATTTTGAAAGGGCGCCGCATGCCTGAAAGTCTCGCAGCGGTAAAAGCCGACGACACAAGTGACGAGGGTGCGCTCGCGGCACAGCTTGTACGCAGCAGACACCACACAACCTCGCCATATCACAGGAGAGGCCTAGACCGCTTCGACAATCTGCATTGGGTGATCGGAACGGCGGCTTGGGATCGTACAACAGCTTAGGGAGAGACTATAGCTAAATGAGAAGTGAGGAGTGCCCACGCCGTTCGCCATTTTGCGGCTGCGACGCCCGAGTTACAGCGATCTATATCCCAGTTCCCACCTCACATGTTTGATCCCGTTTGCGCATTAGCCTTGTCGGCGCGAGGTCGCGCGCACCCATGAAACTGTCCGCGTCTACGTGAACCAACAGTCGCATTAGAAGGTTGATCGTACTACGGCTTACGGTCGAGGCTTTCTCACGTCGACAACACTGTGCCGAGTTCACGCAGCACGGGTCCTTGACAGCTTCCGCAGCGAAACAGCTCCTAGGGTTTCCAGGTTCACATAGGAGGACAAAGCAGTGTTGGTCATGACTTGTTAGATGAACCGGCAACCCAATCTACGACTTGGAAGGACGCGAAAGGCTCGCGCAGCACGCATGCTTCAACAAACTGCCGTACGCTGGTTGATCGCGAGAGCACTAGGCACGGCGTCCTCCGGCGGTGCAGAACTTGCAGTAGGCAGCTGCAATCGCCGTCATCAAGCTGTTCGCTCATCACTACCGCCTGCGGCTGCTCACTAGCCGATAACAGTAAATCTAAGGCTCCGCCCGCACTCGCGGTCGGTCCCACTATACGGGCACCGGCAGCGACAAGGCCGGAGCCAACGTAATCGCTTTGGAATTGGTCCGAGATGGCGATTAGCACAAGGTGGCCAATCATAGAGGCCCTCTCTATTTGACGTGTCGCACGCCGCCGGAAACGGCAGAGCTGATCAGCTTGTGTTAAACTTAGGCAGCCGACGCGACTGGAGTGGTTTGCTTTTCTTCGCCTAGAGCAGCGAGCTCCGGAACAGCCCTGGCTGACAAGGCGCGGTGCTTTTCCCCTTCAACGAAAGTGCGCCGGAATGTCGCAAGCGCTTGGCCGACAATCTGGTCCATGTTGTAGTACCGGTATGTCGCCAGACGGCCTACGAAGGTGACATTCTCTTCAGCCTTGGCGAGCGCCTCGTAGCGTTTGAAAAGCGTCTGGTTCTCTTCCCGGGGAATGGGGTAGTACGGATCGCCCTCCGCCGCCGGGTACTCGCGGGTGATGCTGGTTCTCTCGTGCTCCTGGCCCGTGAGGTGCTTATACTCAGTAATGCGCGTATAAGGCGTCGCAATGTCGGGATAGTTCACCACGGCCACTTGCTGGAACCAGGGCGTGTCCACCGTCTCGTGCTCGAAGCGCAGCGAGCGGTAGGGCAGCTTGCCGAAGCGATAGCCGAAGTATTCGTCGATCGGCCCGGTGAACACCAGGTGCGCGTGCGGGTATGCGCCGCGAACTTGGGCATAGTCGGCGCCGAGGAGCAGGTCGATGTTGGAGTTGTCGAGCATGCGCTCGAACATCTTGGTGTAGCCCTGCGCGGGCATCGCCTGGAAGCGATCGGCGAAGTAGCGGTCGTCGGTGTTGGTGCGCGTCGGCACGCGCGAGGTGACCGCCTTGTCGAGCTCCGAGGGGTCGAGCCCCCACTGTTTGCGGGTATACCCGCGGAAGAACTTCTCGTAAAGTTCGCGGCCCACGGCCGAGATCACCACGTCCTCGGATGTCTCGATCACCAAGACCGGCTCGGCGCGGGCATCGAGGAAGGCTTGGGTTTCCGCATCGGTCTTGAGGGCGAGCCCATAGAGCTTGTTGATCGTCGTGCGGTTGATCGGGATTGGCACCAGTTGTCCGTCCACCTTGGCGAGCACGCGGTGCTCATAGGGCCGCCACTCAGTGAATTGTGACAAGTAGTCGAAGATGTCGGCGCTGTTGGTGTGGAAGATATGCGGGCCGTATTGGTGGATGAGCAGCCCCGCGTCGTCGAGGCGATCGTAAGCGTTACCGGCAATGTGCGGGCGGCGATCGACGACGAGCACGCGCTTGCCGATGGAAGCGAGGCGCTCCGCCATGACCGATCCGGCAAAGCCCGCGCCTACGATCATGACGTCGTAGCTCGTCGGGGCTTCGGGCGGCCAGGTCGTCGGCGAAACCACCGGATGCAGCGCCCGACTGGTGAGCAGCTGCGTGTCGATCAGCCCGCGCATGCGGTCTACGGTATCGTCCCACCCGGTCTGCAACAGGAAGGTGTCAGCCTCCTTAAGCCAGGCCCCATCGCTCTGAGCGAGGGCAAGCGCTTGGTCGCAGGCAGTGATGAAAGCCTCGGGGCCATCCGCGATTGTCACTCCGGCCATCGAACCGTAGTGCCGCACCACATCGGTGATCGGCGTCGACACGACCGGCTTGCCGGCCGATAGGTACTCGGGCGTCTTTGTCGGGCTGATGAACCGGGTCGCCTCGTTGATGGCGAACGGCATCAACGCCACGTCCCAACCTGCAAGGTAGGCCGGCAGCTCGGCGTAGGACTTGCCGCCAAGGTAGAGGAGGTTGGCGCGCTGCGGCAGGTCGGCGAGATCGATCTTCACCACGGGACCAATGATGATGATCGACCACTCAGGGCGCGCATCGGCGAGCTGCCCCAGCAGGCTAAAGTCCATTCGCTCGTCGACGACGCCGTAGAAACCAAATCGCGGGCGCGGCAGGTCGCGGTGGTCACGTGGCTCTTCCATCCCGCTCCGGGCAACGATGAAGTGCTCTCGTTCCACACTCGACGGGAACGGGTGAACGCTGGCGTGGCGATCGCGCTTGGCTTCATAGAGCGAGTAACCGCCGGTGAAGACTAGATCGGCCGACTGTAGCAGCTGTGCTTCACGCGCGAGCAGCTCGGGCGGAGCAAACTTGAAATTGGCAAGTTCGTCCATGCAGTCGTAGATGACGCAATCGGCCTCCAGATGCTGCGAGAACGAAAGCATCATGGGCGTGTAGTACCACAGCAACAGCTTGCCATCGCGATTGGCCTGTAGGCCATCGAGCAGCACGCGAAGCGCCGCATCGGTACCTTGCTGATCGAGGCCTTCGGGAAGTTCCGGCGAGGCGACGGTCACGCCGCTCTTGGCGCAAGGGCGCAATGAAAGGCGCGCCTCGTTCAATCCCGCAACTTGCTTGGGCTCTTCCCAAAAGACAACGCGGTAGGACTTCGCCAGGCGTGTCATCAAATGCTGCGGGCGCTGGAACACGAAGTCCCATCGTAGATGACTGAAGCAGATGAGTAGAGGCTCTTGTGCTTGCTCACCGCACTTGTGAAATTTGCCGCAGCTAGAGGCTCTATCAGACATGCCAGATTCTCCGCGGCGGTACTTTACGGGGAACACAGTCCAGGGTTCCTTGTTCCAACATCATGACCAAATCGCCGCGAACAACATTTGATATTTACTTATATTAGTAACGCCTGAGGTGTCGGAATCTGATCCCTCTAAGGGGCATGGCAAATGAGTAACCTGGAACTCTGGGCTGGCGCCGAGTGTACCGTCAACCGCACGGGCGACGATTACAAAGATCAGCTGATCTTAACGGGCCACCACGATCGGTTAGACGACCTCGCCGCCCTTGCTCCTTTAGGGGTCAAGGCGCTCCGCTTTCCCGTTCTTTGGGAACGGGTAGCGCCCGATCCGCAACACTTGCCGGACTGGAGCTGGAGCGACCACGGTCTCGGCTTGTTGCAGGAACACGGCATTCGGCCGATCGTCGGGCTGGTGCATCATGGCAGCGGTCCGCGGCACACCTCGCTGATCGAGCAGAGCTTTGTTGAGGGACTTGCGGCCCATGCCCTGTCCGTTGCCGGTCGCTATCCTTGGGTGCAGGATTGGACACCGGTCAACGAGCCGCTCACCACGGCGCGCTTTTCGGCATTATACGGGATCTGGTACCCGCATGCTCGGGACGAGCGGACATTTTGGGCGGCACTGATCACCCAGATCGAGGCCACGCGTGCTGCCATGAAGGCCGTCCGCAGCATCAATCCGGCTGCACGGCTGATCCAGACCGATGACCTTGGCCGGACCTATGCCACTGCAGCTTTGGCCGAGCAGGCGGGCTTCGACAATGTCCGCCGTTGGATGGGCTGGGATCTGCTATGCGGCCGCGTCGACCGTACGCACGAATTCTGGGTTCGACTCTGCGACTATGGCTTCGAAAGCAGGCTGCGGTCACTTGTAGACGATCCCTGCCCGCCGGACGTGATCGGGGTCAATCATTACCTGACCAGCGACCGCTTTCTAGATCATCGCCTGAAGCGCTACCCCGCACACACACACGGCCAAAACGACTGGCAGGGCTTCGCCGACGTTGAGGCGGTTCGGGTTCTTGAGCCACCGACAGGTGGCCTCCGAGGCGCTCTGGCAGAGGCTTGGCAGCGCTACCAAATACCGCTCGCTGCCACCGAGGTTCACAACGGGTGCTCGCGCGAGGAGCAACTGCGCTGGTTTGCAGAGGCCTGGAGAACCGCTGGCGAGTTGCGGGGTTGCGGTGTCGACGTACGTGCGGTCACCGCGTGGGCGTTATATGGAAATACGGGCTGGAATACCTTGCTGACAGCGCGCGGGCTTTATGAGGCCGGAGCCTACGACATGCGCAGCGGCCAGCCTCGCGAGACGGCGATGGGGCACCTGCTAGCCGCGGTTGGCACCGGCGGGGAGCCGCCTGCCCTTGCTCAAGGTGCAGGCTGGTGGCGCCGTCCGGCGCGTCTGTGCCACCCTGTAGTGAACCGCCCAGCTGCTTTGCGGGCTCACCTTGGAGCCGAGATCAAGGGAGACAAGCGGCGTCCATTGCTGATCTTGGGCGCCACCGGGACCTTGGGGCAAGCGCTAGCCCGAGCATGTGCGCAACGAGATCTCGCTTGCCTTACGACCGGGCGTCAGCAGTTAAATTTGGACGACAGCTCCAGCATCGAAGCCGCGCTCGAACGGCATCAGCCTTGGGCAGTCGTCAACGCCGCAGGCTGGGTTCGGGTCGACGACGCCGAAGACGAGCGAGAACCGTGCATGAGAGCCAATGCCGAAGGCGCGACTGCCCTCGCTCGAGCATGTGCCGCCCGTGAGATCGCAACTGTCAACGTCTCTAGCGACCTTGTCTTCGGGGATGCAGCTCAGCAGAGCTATTGCGAGAGCGACCAGCCGGCACCTCTCAGTGTCTATGGCGACAGCAAGCTGCGCATGGAGAGTGCGGTTGCCGCGCTGGCTGGCGAGCACCTTGTGATCCGGACCGCAGCATTCTTCTCGCCGCATGATCCCTACAACTTCGCTATGGCGGTGGTGGATCACCTGCGGCGCGGAACGCGCTTCGCAGCGGCCGCCGATTATATGATATCGCCCACTTACGTGCCGGACTTGTGCGATGCGGCGCTAGACCTGCTTATCGATCGCGAGACGGGCATCTGGCACCTCAGCAACGAGGCGGCCGTAAGCTGGGCAGAGTTCGCCACCCAGGTGGCACGCGCCTGCGGGCTGGACGCGAGGCTGATAGACCCTGTTCCCGGAATGCAGCTTGGATGGAGGGCGCGACGGCCACGTGCCAGCGCGCTCGTGAGTGTAAAGGGGGCCGCGATGCCATCGCTGTCCAGTGCGATCGAGCGCTTCGCGCACGCATTGGCTTAGTCTGAGTATAGCCACGAAAGAAACGGGGCGCACAAGGTCCAAGATAGTGCGATACATCAATGAGAATACCATGAAATGGAGAGCTGAGGCCACTACCAGCGCTGGAAAGAAGACTTCGCCCTTTCCCAGGGGATTGGCATCGGCGACCTGCGGTTTGGCTCACCGATCCACAAGACCTGTCTTGGCCCGGACACGTACGATCGGGAAACTCTCAGACCTCGCCTTTGCCGAGCTGAACCGGCGCAATATCGTGCCGATCATTGACTTGCCACTTCGGCATGCCGGACTGCATCGGCAACTTCCAGAATTCCGACTTCTCCAAGCGATCCTGCCACTACGCGCTCGCCTTTGTAGAGCGCATTCCGTGGATACAGCTCTATACCCTGTCATCGACGTGTACATCTGCACGGGCCGACTACTTCACGGTTAACACCATGCGCCCGGCGCACCGCGCGATCGATAGCTACACGGTAGTGTGCCTGAGTTAGTGGCTTCGGCGCAAGCACGGGAAAGCCGGCAAGAAGCCGGGAGCCAATTTATTCTAGCACCTCTACGAGCAGTATGGACTCGTACATGCTACTCAGCTTGGTCGCGGCGCGCCCTAAGCGAAGGCGTGATGCGTTGTCCGAGAGCTGGAGGCAGGCAGATCCGCATGTCCAGTTCAATGGGCCGCGGCGGAGACGGGTTGTCTGGTGAGCCAAACAGGCAAGCCGCACAATACTGCGCCATCTCACTCTACCCGTAGCGCCGGCCTTGGCGGGGAGCCATCGTTGGGTCCTACGCTGCCAAGCGTCGTAGCATTGTTCTCACCTTACGTCCGGCGAGCGGATCGGACTAGGTGCTCCCGTCTCGTCGTTGGTCACGTCGGCGGTTTCCAGCTTCGCTCGGCAGGGCGGGCTTCCGACATGCCTGAGGTGCAGGGCTGCGCTCTTGCTGGTGCGAGAAGGAAGCTGTTCGCCATTGATAAGGCGGCAGTGAATGCTGCAAAGGGCCACTCGCCGCCGCAGAAGCGGTCTATCATCGATTGTAGAGTGTCTCGTCGGAATGTCTCGGAACAAAAGTTTGCCTGAGGGCACCGCCCTCGCCGTGGAACTGCTTAGCGCTTATCTGTTCAACAGCACGGTCGCCTCGCGAGACCTACCGGATCTCATCCGGTCGACAAGGACGGCACTCATCGAGGAGAAGGCTCCAGTTTTTGGCAGAGCCGAAACAACGAGTTTCGCTCGTGCGGTTTCCGTCCGGAGAAGCTTAGCCTCTCCAGAGCACATCCTTAGTATGATTGATGGCAAGCCGTATCGTGCTCTGCGACGCCACTTAACCGCCAACGGCCTTACGCCCGAGAGCTATCGAGCCCGCTACGAACTTCCAGACGATTACCCGATGGTCGCGCCCAGCTATGCCGCATATCGTCGTGCGCTTGCGCAGCAGACTGCACTAGCGAGGAGGGCTGTAGGGCGCAAAGCTCGCACTGACGAAGCAGTGGCACCGGCGGCGCAGGTGGCGCCCGCAGCCAGCTCTATTCAGACGAGTCCTTCGATGTCCGTCGAAGAGGACAACGGACCCAGTGGGAACGCGTCGAATGTCGGGGCAGAAGAGAATGGCGGGTCGGCGGGAAGGCGCGGTTCACCAGGCGAAACAGTGATCTCATTGGAGGTCAAGAGACCGCAAAGGGCTTTCGATGCCTGCTTGTCACCCGAGAGCAAAAGCAGCGAAACCCATTCGGCCCAACAACGCTCGAAGCTGAGCCGTTTTGAGCAAAGCGTCAATGAGGCCGAGGAGCAATCGCACGGGGATGGTACGGCAGCAGCCGCAAAAAGCGCGCTTTTTGGTGGTCTTGAGGACTGTTTGGAGCCTGCCGCGGCACGAGCAGCCGCCTCGAGCGGGCAGGATGAAAAAGCGCCTGCGCTCGAACCCCTAGCTCCTTTCCAGGCGCAGGATGAGCCTGTTGTTAAAGGTTCGTCACCCAGGTTGACTCTGATGGAAGCGATAACGCGCAAGCGAGCGGTGACGGCGCTTTACAACGGCAGTGTGATTAAGCTGGCGCCTCACCAGATCTTCGAACGTCACGGAGACTTGTTCGTAGCCGCGCTGAACCTTGGAAAAACCTGGAAAGCAGACGAGGAAAGGCGGCTTGGGCAGTTCAAGTTTGCCGGGCTTGGGAATGTAAGACTTCTTGAGGAAGCGATCACGCCCCTTCCGTCGTTCAAGGGCGAACTGCCGCGCCCCGAAGACATTCTTATACTCTCTATCTGAGCGGATGCCCCCGATCGCGGCATCGGACACAGTTCTCATGAGCCTGGCTACTCTCGGTAAGATGAAGCAGCTTCCACTTTCAAGCCAAGCCCAGGAGGCTGCTGCTCCGGGCTGCGACCAGCCTGGTGCGTATACGAGGTGTCATGCATTTCTGCTTTCTCAATGAGGCCGTCCAGGCGCTCGGGCTTCGTGTCGGTCAACTCGCTCGAGAACGCTTTGCGCCGGCGCTCCGCCGCTGATCGTGCGAGACTTGACCCGGCTGGGTGCCGATTGCGGCAAGGCGGTGGAGCGACCAGAGCACGCCCGTAATGGTGAGGACCGGTCGGGACGAAGGCGCTTAGGCGAAAACGGTGACTCCGTAGCGGCAATGTTCATCCGCGCTGCGCGACAGGCTGCGGACCGACGCTGGACTGCGCAGATCAGATCCGGCTCACCCACCAGCGAACGTGGAAATGAGTACGGTCAGCGCCAACCCCGTACCAAATTCTGGCGGGCTAGCAGCTCGTCCACGAAGCCGTGGGAACCGCCGCTTTCGTGCTTTTGATGGGGCATGCCGATGTCGCCCCGTGATGGCACAACGACGCCGACGTTCGAGGTGAGTACACCGCCACCATCGACGACTACGACGACGGAGCCTCGCCGAGCGTGCCGGCGCTGCGCGCAACGCCGCTGCTCAAGGACGGCACGCTGTTCGTCGCCAACAAGGCGGTCGGCGGCTCGAACCTCTCGATCGACTTCGGCCTCCACACCGCTTACCCACCCGACCGAACGACGCCGATGGCTCCGCCGGTGGCGAGTTGGTCGAGACCACCGCTATCGTCAGCATGGACCGCCAAGCCCACCTCAAAGCACAGTTCGACACGCTGGCGACGGCTGAGGGGCAGGCGCAGTACGCGGCCTGCGCAGTGGGGCTACCGGTCGGGCAAACTCATGCAGGTGGTCGTGCCGGACTTCCGCTTCAGCTACCAATCGCACTCGCTTGGACAGGACTACATGACCGAAACCCGTAACATGTACGTTGATGTGTTCGATCGCAACGTGTGCATCAACTTCCTTTATTTCTGGTAGAAGTAGTCTGGGAACCTTTCGGACTTTATACGAGCATGAACCGTCGGGCGGGTTAGCCGTAAATCCCGTGCGGCAGC
The DNA here is from genome assembly GCF_902506425.1 of Novosphingobium sp. 9U. NCBI lineage: Bacteria > Pseudomonadati > Pseudomonadota > Alphaproteobacteria > Sphingomonadales > Sphingomonadaceae > Novosphingobium > Novosphingobium sp. 9U. Next base: position 36,659 of record NZ_LR732483.1, read on the forward strand.
GGCGATACTTTCGTATGGCTTACCATCGGCGAAAATCGGTCGCCTAATGTCTCGTCGAGAGTCTAAGCGCTGCCCCTCGTCCTCGTACCAGTAGCCAACGATCCCCTGCATTATCTTCCGCCTAATTTCGCTGGTGTTCGTGTTTAGCTGCGCCGCCGCCGCTTTCATGGTAGCATATCGCACTCCCGCAATGACGACCGGCCGGCCGTGCAATCGTGTTGAGCCGCCAGGTTGGGGCTTTCTCGCACCTCCAAAGGCGTAACTGGCGACCTCCCGCTTAATCCTGCTGCGTACCGTGTCCGGGGTAATGCCTAGCTCGCGTGCAGCTTCCAAGATCGACGAGAACACGCGGCCTTCGGCATGAACCTCCCGTATGCGAGGGTGATCGGTCGGCAACTGAGCTGCGCCTGTGGGAGATGTAACCGGATCACTCATACCTGCCGCCTACAAAAACTTTGCCGATCGTGAAAGGTCCAACCTATGTCCACTTACCCGGTCGAAGCAGGCGAGGCGGAGCCGTCTGTGCCCGCGTCACTGCGCGACCTGCCCGGTCTCCTCAAACCACCCACGTTCTACCTGCATTGCGGCACTCGTGCGACAAGGAGCGTATGCGCCGCATGCTCGAGGAGGAGGGCTGCACGCTCTACTCCGAAGAGGCGATGTGGGCCGAGATCCTGCGCGGCATGAAAGAGCTGTTATCGGCAGAGGACTTCGTCACCTGGGAACCGGCGGTGAAGGCGTGGTGGGATGCCAATGATCAGTCGCCACGAGCACCACGCCCTCAAAGCAGTGATCATCGAAATCCTCGATGTGCCGGCCAAGAAGGCTGGCAAGTACCTCGACTACGATTGTCCCGCCTGATCACCAAGGCGCCCAGAAGCTCACCAACAAGCACGCACCCGAGAGCAAGGTGCTCGAAGAGCTCGGGTATCGTACGATCGAGGCAGTTGTCGGTCCAAACGGACCTACAGCTGCTTCAATCAAGTTTCGCATATTCATCCGTTCATTGCCGACATACGCGCCCCTCCGCTCAGGTTTTTCGGTCATAGCGCAGGGGCTCGGCACCCCTAGCTGACGCGCCATAGCCGGCATGAGCTGGGACAGTCCGATCGCGCCCTTGGCACTGCGCGCTGCCGGATTATAGCGGCTCTCCTAGATCACAAGTGCATCGAGAAGACGGGTGGGAACGCCAGCCTCACATGCCGCCGCCGCCACGAGGCCGTAGTATTGGGCGCGACGGCGCTCGATGTCGAAGTTCAGGCGTGGATTGGGCCGGTATGACTCTCAGGTAAATCCTCCCGCTATTTGCAAGGAACGGTTTTGCGGCAGCGGTGAAGTTCGCGGGCCGCGCCTTGCCTCTCATCCACGCAGGCACCTTTATCGGGAAACTGGGCTCTGATAGACCGGCGAGAGCGGCGTCCCCTGGTCAGCGTCCTGACCCCTGAACGCGGTCATAGCGTCCTCAACGTCCCCGCCTTGAGAGACGCTGCCCCCCACCAGGATTAGGGGCACTGGACAGTGTCGCTTGTCCAAAGTCGAGCAGCACCGCGCCGAGCGGTCATTTCGCATGTTGATGCCTGCGTGACCCACTTGCTGATGGGGTGGACGCCCCCCGACGGCATCGATGTGCCATAGTGGAGGTGTTGATCACCACTAAGGGAGGCGTCCGTGTCGGAGGTTACCACAATCGGTTTGGATATCGCCAAGAGTCTTTTTCACGTGCACGCGGCTGACGAGCGCGGTGCGATGCTGTTCAGCAGGAAGCTGACCCGGGGCAAGCTCCTCGACTTCTTCGCCGGACAGCCTCGATGCATGATTGCGCTGGAGGCGTGCGGCGGGGCGCATCACTGGGCCCGCCAGCTGCTGGAGATGGGCTATACCGTACGGCTAATCCCGCCCGCTTACGTGAAGCCGTTTGTGAAGCGGCACAAGAACGACGCGATCGATGCTGAAGCGATCTGCGAGGCGGCGCAGCGTCCTGGCATGCGCTTCGTAGCAGTGAAGAGCGAGGAGCAGCAGGCCGCAGGGCTGGTGTTCCGCACGCGTGACCTGGCGGTTCGTCAGCGCACCCAGCTCACCAATGCGATCCGCGGGCACCTGGCCGAATATGGCTGGGTGGCACCACGTGGAAAAGCCAGCATGACGATGCTAGCCGACCTGCTTGACGAGGATGAGATGGCCTCAAAAGTCTGCCGGAAGCCGCGGTCCCGATGTTCAGGCTCATGGTCGACATGCTGGCCAAGCTTGATGAGCGCATCGCCACGCTTGATCGCGAGATCGCCAGGCGCGCCAGGGAGGATGAGGCAGCGCGGCGGCTGATGACCATCCCCGGCATTGGGCCGATCGCCGCGACAGCGATCGTCGCGCTGGCACCGCCGGTGGAGACCTTCCGCAAGAGCCGCGACTTCGCAGCCTGGTTGGGGCTTGCGCCACGACAGCACTCGACGGGCGGCAAACAGCGGCTCGGCAGCATCTCGAAGA